>JAUMZX010000054.1 GCA_030527905.1 Cardiobacteriaceae bacterium | reverse complement strand
AGCAGAAAACAGGCTCATTTGTGTTGAAAAATGAATGAGTGGATGAGTTGGAGGGGTTTGCACAGGTCTCATACTATCTTCCTAGATAACCATAAGCGATGTTAAATTGGCAGCGCACGTATACGGTTGATACAACTACTGTTTACAGGACAAAATTCGATACTCGTTGTGCCACTTTTAGAGACAAAGAGACAGAGCAGAAAGATATGAAATTCATGTTGAACTATTAGAATTCAGAGGAATACCCGTAAACAGCCCACCGATTTATGACATAAAAAAACCTGAGCAGTACATTTTTCTGCTCAGGTTATATGCTTCGTAATACTCGCGTTATTTCGTTACCGGTACGTCTTTATTCTCTGTTGAAACAGATGCGCTATTCTCGTTATTCTGCGTTGTTGCTTCATGATTTTGCGCTTGGGGCTCATGATTATCTGCTGCCAGTTTTTCAACGTATTGCGTGAGACGCCCTTTATTGCTCATGCCGCGACGCTCAAGTTTGGGTAAAGCAGCCTGAACCGCTTTAAGGTTTGTTGCCTGACCGACCTGAATCACGCCCGCCATATTCATCATGCTATGAGGAGGGCAGACATAGACATAAACGCCCTCTTTTTCTAAGGTAACGCTATATTTCTGATCCAGCTCGCTTTTAAAAGATTCCGCGCCTTCTGGAACAATTTTACTCTCTACACTATGTCCTCGCGTAGTTGGGATAAAAGTAACCGTGTCGCCTGGTGCAATTTTTAATACAGCAGGTTCAAACACCATAGGTTGTTTGTCACTCCCAATATCAAGCATCTTGATTTCATGTTCAGCAGCATACGCACTACATGCACTGAATAGCATAAAAGCAAGTAAGGATTTTTTATTCATATCTATCTCCTGATTAAGATTTTTTTGCCGCTTTTTACCTAGATTGCCACGTATAGTTCAGCTTTTGGTATTGATACAACCTAATTGGGTAGAAAACATCGTTATATGTGTCGCTATCATTCCGCCTTGACAGAAGAAAACGTGTATCTTCCAGCGATAATTACGCGTTTCTTTCTGTTACACCGCTCGTAATAACGTAATAAAAATATTACAAGTTTCATCCCATTTTAATCATGCTTCCAGCGTTTCTTCTGCGCGAATAGCCCGACGTGGCATCACAACCGCAGGCTGCCCTTTGCGGTCATAAAAGACTTCGGCCTCTACGCGATAAATACGCTCAATCGTTTCTTTTTGTAACACTTCTCGTGGGTCGCCTTGCGCCTGTATTTTGGCATCAGACAACAAAATAATTTCATCCGCAAATTGTGCGGCAAGATTAAGGTCATGCAAAATCATCAAGGTAATGAGTTGACGTTCTTGCGTGTGCTGACGCACTGCCTCAAGTAAAACGCACTGATGGTGCATATCAAGCGCGCTGACCGGTTCATCCAGAAGCAATATTTGCGGGTCACGCATAAGCACTTGCGCAAACATCACCATCTGCCGTTGTCCACCCGATAAATCAAGCACATCGCGCTGCGCCAAATGGACAATACCAAGACTCTGCATCATATGAATAGCACGAGAAAGCTGCTCATCGCTCACCCGCATTGATAGCGCATGCATCTGCCCCAGTAAAACAATTTCCAGAGCCGTCAATGAGGCATCAACAACCGTATCTTGCGGCATATAGCCGATAGGTTTCCGCCATGTCATGTGATGTCCCGCACTCAAGTGCCTGTCTTGATAGCTGATGTGTCCTGTATGCGGTAGTTCAGCAAAAATCGTTTTCACTAAAGATGACTTGCCCGCACCATTTGGCCCAAGAATGGCGTAACTTTTGCCCGCGTGCAATTCAAGCGAAATATGATCTGCCACACAAAAAGTACCGCGATGAATCGTCACATTATCGAGTTTCATCATACGGTTGTCTTCCTTGCCAAGATAATCCAGAAGAAGAATGGAACGCCGATGAAAGAGGTGATGATACCAATAGGAAATTCCGCTCCTGGGTTAATAAGTTTTGACAATACCGAAGCCGTAGAAAGAAAAGCTGCTCCCGTGAGCATTGAAGCGGGTAAAAAGTAACGCTGATCCTCGCCGACAAGCATACGCGCAACATGCGGCGCTACCAGTCCAATAAAACCAATCGTTCCGACAAAACTAATGACGGTAGCCGTCATAATGGCAACAATCACCAAAACTTTCATCCGTAAACGCGTCAGATTCACCCCCATACTGGCTGCGCGCGCCTCCCCTAAACGCAATGCAGTCAATTGCCAAATACTGCTAAAAAGTAAAAAAGCGCATACCACAGTAACTCCTGTTGTAATCGCGAGTGTTTTCCATTTAGCCTTACTCAATGAACCAAAAAGCCAAAAAAGAATTTTTTGTGCCTCTTCTGGCGTTGCGATGTATTGCATCAAAGAAGATGCTGATTGAAAAATAAAAAGCAGCGAAATACCGACTAACACTAACGTTGACGAGCTGAACCGGCGCATAGAAGCAAAAACAAACATAATGCCAGAAGCAACCATGGTCATAATAAATGCACTGAGCGGCTGCGCAATATAGACCGACAAACCGAAAGTACCAAAAACAACGACCAATGCCGCGCCAAAACCAGCTGCGGCGGCCATCCCTAGCGTATAAGGACTCGCCATAGGATTATTCAGCAAGGTTTGAATTTCCGCACCACCTGCACCAAGCGCAGCGCCTGCCACCAATGCCATCAATGCAATGGGTAAGCGTAGCTCATTCACAATAATGCCCGTAACTTTATCTACCCCGTCAAGATGCAATAAGGCAAACAAGACATCTCGCGGTGTAATCTGTCCGCCAGCAGCACCATTCGTTAAATCCAGTACCAACGTAATAAAGCAAAATACGGCAAAGCCTAATATCAAGCACCATCGCCGCTTTTCACGGCGGCGATGGGCGACAATCGTGTCAAGAATAACCTGATGCGACACAGATTACTCCGCTTTCAAGAAGAAAGTTCCTTCCGGCACGACCGGTAAATATTTTTTATGGAAATCAAGATAAGTGGCCAGTGGATCAACATCTTTAAATGCGTCCGGATATAGCGCCTTCGCAACATATTGAATAGAAGCGGCGTCCGCAAGCGTTCTTGAAGCACCTTGATAAATACCGTAGAGACGATCATTCTTAATCGCTGATAATTCTGACCAGCCAGTACGATGCTTATAACCGTCTAAACGCTTCAAAGCTTCCGCTTTATCAATATTAATCCCCATAACCAATGCTTCAGGATTTTTCTTCAACTCCGTTTCACGGCCGCTAATCACAACAACGTCAGGATTAGAAACAATAACCTGCTCAGGATTCATAGGTCCCGCACTCTCTACGTGACCCACGGCAATATTATCTCCCATCGCCTGCTCAGCCAAAGGCCCCCACATCGTTGAACCAAAGCTGTTCCCGCTTTCTTTTGGTCCTTTATTACCAAACTCGATATAAATTTTCGGTTTTGCCGTATCCGCTTTTTTCACGCGGGCATGCACATCATCAACAACACCTTTATACCAATCGGCAATTTCTTTGGCTCGCGCTTCCTGTCCTGTAATTTCGCCCAGCACGCGCGTACTTTCCAAATGTAATGGCAACTGCTCTTTATTATAATCAAGCACCACAACTGGAATCCCTGCTTTTTCAAGCGGTTCTAAATCAGGTTCCATCACCTGCCATTGCCAATCCGCGAGCACTACCAAATCAGGTTTCAATGCAAGCACCTTTTCAACAGAAAAAGTTCCGACTTCAACCTCACCAACGTCTGCCAATTCATTCAATTTTGGAAGCGCTTTGCTATAGACTTCCCAACTCGTTGGCGTCCAATCTGTCCAAACCGCTTTAGAAAAACCGACAACATTATTCAACGCATCCTTACCACCTACGGCAAGATAATCCGTGTAATAAAAACCCAGCATGATGCGTTTGGCTGGCACATTAACCTTAACCTCGCGCCCAAGCACGTCTTTAATGGTTTTTACCTCTGCTTGTGCGGTTAAAGCAGCTGCCAAAGCGGTGGCAGCAAGTAGTTTTTTTAGCATAAAAGCTCCTTTAGTTGTGTTGTAGTGAAAGAATTATTGTGAATAATAGAAAATAATTAAGCGGATTTATTTGAAGAAAAAATATAGGCGTATTTTTTTATTAATCTTTCTTTTGAAGTTATATTATTATCTACAGAAAAAATAGCAAGAAGAGGTGTAACTAAATATAAAATAAAAGAAACCTGTTTTTTATAATCCCCTGCAAAAACATTAAATTCAATATAATTATAAATTACATAAATCATCATAGATATAAGTAAAGAAATAACAAAGCATTTGATATATAAAGTTCTTTTACTTTCCTCCTTGTATCCTTTTTCTTTACCATTCCACTTAATACTAGCCAACCCCTTGGCTTTTCCGCCTTTAGCCAAAACAATATCTAGAATCCCCTCTAAATCAACGCCTTTATCTAATAACCAATCTAACTCTTCTACAGAAATCTCTTTGAGATATGGAATTTTTCTCTGCTCAAGCTGACGTAATAATAGTGCAGCCCCTTCATCTATTTTTTTTGGTCTTACGATTTCAATGAAATATTGTATTTGTGACAATTCTTTCTTAGTAGCATATATTTCTACAGAAAAGATTCGTCTCAATGGATTCCCAAAAAACAAAATAGTAGATGTCAATATACCCTGTATATTCATAATATTTTATTCCGTATATTGTGTTTACTTATTTGGATATAAGAAAAATATACCTGTAGGGTAAATTGGCAAATAATGACGGTGGAAATCCAAATACGTTTTTTCCGGATCAACATCACTAAATTGTTCGGGATATAGCGCTTTCGCCATAAATTGCGCTGCCGCAAGATCAGCTAACGAACGCGAAGCGGTATGATAAAGTCCATATACACGATGATTCTGCACCGCTGGTAATGCATCCCAACCCGTACGCTGTGTAAAACCGGCAAGGCGGGTACGAGCATCATCTTCATTAATACCTATCCCCATCGACATAACGCGCGGATTTTTATCGTGCTCCAACTCGGTACCAGAAATCATGATAACGTCAGGACGTGCGACTAATAGCTGTTCAGGTGTAATCGCGCCCCATGTTTGAATATGAGGGGCACTGATATTATCACCACCGACCATCTCGGCAATCGCACCCCACATATTTTTACCGAAGGTAAAGCTATATTCTTCAGGTCCTTTATTGCCAAATTCCACATAAATTTTCGGTTTCGGTAAGTGCGCAGTCTGGACACGACGTTGGATATCGGCAATACCATCTGCATATTCCTGAGTAATCTTTTCTGTCCGCGCTTCTGTTCCTGCTAATTGTCCAAAGATTTTGGCGCTCTGGGTATGACGTGCAACCGTTTGCGCATTAAAATCAACCACAATGACCGGAATGCCTGCGTTTGTAAATCGTGGGACTTCGCTTTCTAAAGCCTGATATTGCCAGTCCGCCAGAATCAGAACATCGGGGTTTAAGGCTAATGCTTTTTCTGTCGAAAAAGTATTGGTATTCACGTTGCCTACATCTGACATGGTTTTTAGATTAGGCAATTTTTCTACGAACAACGCCCAACTGCCTGGGTTGAATTTCTCCCAGAATTCGCGTGAAATACCCACGACATGCTGGAAATTATCCGCTCCCGTAACCGCAATATAATCGGGATAATAAAAAGTCAGAATCGCCCGCTTAACAGGTACATCAACTTTAACTTCACGCCCAAGAACATCCGTGATGGTTTTAATTTCTGCCCATGCGTTGAAACATAGCAAAGTAAATGCATAACAAATTATTTTCACAAATAATTTTTCCATTCATATCCCCCTTAATTATTATTTTTGGGCGGCATCATGCCGAGCTGTATAAATAAAGTCAATGAAAATAATTAATATTTAAGACGACTTACAATGCCATATGACAACCCGTTCTTTCTAGCTTGCTTTCTTCGCACGCATAAGGTTTCAATTACATTTCTTTGAATATACGGATTGTTAATGTTGTAACTTTCCGCGATAATATCCGTATGAGCTACCTCTCTATTGAATTTTTTGCTGCATTTTTGCCCTTCTTCGCGCTGTATTGGAGCCAGCGCGCGCATGTGCTCGTGCAAAATCGCTTGATTCTGATTGCCAGCTATATCTTGGTCTGCTCATATAGCCCCTTTTTTTTATTGGAACTTTTGCTGTATTCCGCCTTTATCTATTTTGCCGCTCGTAAAATTCAATATTACCGTAGTAAAAAATTACTAAAAATCACGATTGCTATCGCCATCGCGCATCTTTTTCTTATGAAATATCTAGATTTCTTCCGCATTGCCAGCCAAAACTTATTGGACGCTCTTGGCATTACTTGGCAATTGCCGGCTGTGGAAATTCTGCTTCCTATTGGTATTTCCTACTACACCTTTCATTCCATTACTTATCTGGTTGCTGCTTGGCGCGTACAGATTGTGGTAGAAAAACCTGAGCATCTTGGTATTTTCCTAGCGTTTTTTCCTACCTTGATTGCTGGTCCCATCTGTCGTGCAACAGAGATGTTACCGCAGTTTGCTTCAACAGCTCCACGCGCGATAGGTGATAGTGGTCGTATTTTTATTTTGCTGATTAGTGCACTGATAAAAGTACTGTGGTTATCCGCATGGTTGGCAGAATATTGGGTGAACCCTATTCTTGGCAACCCAGAGCAGTATTCGCCAACGGAGGTTTTAGCTGCGCTATACGCGTACACGTTGCAAATCTATCTTGATTTCTCCGGCTATACTGATCTCGTGACTGCTTTTGCCCTTCTACTGGGTATTCGTATTCCTAAAAACTTTGATATGCCTTATGCCGCGACTAACCTACGAGACTTCTGGCGCCGTTGGCACATCAGCTTATCCAGTTGGATTCGGGATTACCTTTATATCCCTCTTGGAGGTAATCGCAAGGGCTTTTGGCGAACACAGGCTAATCTTATGATTTCTATGTTACTTTGTGGATTGTGGCATGGCGCGAGTAGCAATTATTTAATTTGGGGCGGCATGCATGCAACGGCACTAATTTTAATCAATCTAGGCGAGCGACTCATGGGTAAGAATGCTGTTGCCACTCTCAGTGCCACATTGGCGCGCTATGGCACTATTCACTACGTTGTACTCACATGGGCGGTGTTTTACAGCAACGATCATGATAATACACGAGCTATTTTCCACGCTCTTACAGGAAATATCAGTCTTGACGCCCCACTTGCTGCAATTGCGTTTGTCATCATCTTCAATCTTATCATCTACTTTTACCCACGTACTGCCGGCTGGCAAGATATTGCTGCTGGACAATGGCGTCGTTTACCATGGCATGGACAGGCGCTTGCCCTAATTATTGTACTGATTATTATTGTGGCCTGTGCTCCCGCAGGCATCCCCAATTTTCTTTACTCCAACTTCTAATTCCTATGCAACACCGCCGTATCCTGCACATTTTTCTCACTTTATTCAGCAGTTTTGTCATTGCGTTATGGCTGATGCAACATAATATTGAACAATACTGGCAGCAGACCTATTACCGCAGTTCACCACTCGCTGGATTACAACAATACACTATATGGCGTAGCGGAGACCGCATAAAAGAATCCCTGCTTTCCTTACTAGGTTCTCATCAAGATAAAGCGCCACAAGCGAAAAATATTCCGCTACCTACCCTGATTAACGATGCGGTCGCTGCTGAAAATGCCGAAAAATCACCGATACCGCATAATAACGATAAGCCAGCTGCCAACCCTCCGGTAACGGCGTCCCAAAATACAGTAAGCCATATTTCACAAACAGAAGAGAAAACAGATACCGCACAAAATTCCCTATCTTCTACCGAAGGCACGAACCTCACTTTAGAGACAGATATCGTTAACGATACTAAAAAAGATATAAATCTCATCTACCCTATTCAAGCCAATCTCTACCTGCAAACAGAGAAGGCAACCTTACCGCAGCACCTCAACCTTTTCTCGCTTACGGTATCCACGCAAGAAACACCCCACGACACTAGCGATACCGACAAGTACGCGCCTCCCGTCGCACGCTCAATATGGCATGAGATTGAACGGACAACCTACCCTATCAAAGCTACGGTATATCTCAGTGATAATCCGTCAGAGTGGACATATAACATCCTTCCTGATACAGCGCAGATAAACGCATTTGTACAACCCAAAGAACGTACCGTCGATACAGAAAAAAATTATACGGACTCCTCTCCCTTAATATCCGCCCAAGAAAAGAAAGCTAACGACGACGCATTAGTACCTGATGTCATAACCGCTGAAAACGATCCAGCCCCTACAGAACCTACAGA
Source organism: Cardiobacteriaceae bacterium (assembly GCA_030527905.1). GTDB lineage: Bacteria > Pseudomonadota > Gammaproteobacteria > Cardiobacteriales > Cardiobacteriaceae > Cardiobacterium. The sequence goes on along the minus strand of JAUMZX010000054.1, from coordinate 2,455 downwards.
GCGTCATGACAGCTCCGCCTCAACAACAACCACAGACATTGATATAACGGAGCCCTCCCTCACCTCTGAAACCGCACCGCCATCTGTAAATAATGCTGCGCCCATACAGCTCAATAAAGATGACCACGTTCTTTTCATAGGCGACTCCATGATGCAATCATTAGCGCCTCATATCCAACGTGAATTACTTACCCGTTACCACATCAAAAGCCTTAACCGCGGCAAACCAAGTAGCGGTTTACGCTACCCCGACTATTACAACTGGCCTGAACAACTGACAGCACTTCTACAAGAACATCCTGACACTCGTCTAATCGTCGTACTTCTCGGCGCTAATGACCCACAAGACACACCAGACCCTGCTGCGCCAGAGAAAAAGCTTATTTTTGGTAGTGAAGCATGGGAAACCTTCTACCGCGGCGAAATCCAAAAAATCCTCGCTGCCGCAACGGAGCATAACGCCCAAGTACTATGGATAGGACCACCGCTTATGAAACAACCGAAATACAGCAAGAAAGTTGCGCAGCTAGACCTTCTCATCGCAGATGAAATGCAGCGCGCCGGACAGCATTACCAAAATACCAACCGACTCTTTGCCAAAGCAGATGGAAGCTACACCGCCTTCTTACCCGATAAGCACGGAAAACCTATTGCCGTGCGCAAAGGAGATGGCATACACTTTAGCCTACAAGGCGAGAAAATCCTGACCGAAGAAATACTAAAGCACATCCAAAGCACTCCATAAATATGCGCCAATAAGATACCGCGAAAAATTTCTATTACTAGCAACAAAAGTGCTATTTAAAATAACGTTAATGGGAATGGAAACAGCGAAAAAATATAGACGCAGATTGGCTCAAAAATATGTTCCTCCGCATAATAAGCCATAGCCCCCATAAAGACACCGATATATAGAAAAATGGCTAGCCTCATCACAGCTAGCCATTCAACAGATTAATTAATGATGCCGCAAGCTGCTCGAGCGCCACCACCGCCAAGTGGTGCCGGATGTTCCGCATAATTATCGCCGCCAACATGAATAATCAACGAATGCCCTTTAATCTCATCCACATGTTTCAAGCGTGGTGCTAAAACAGGTATGCTTGCCGTACCGTCTGCATTAACAATTAACACGGGCAAATTTCCTAAATGGGTATCATCTTCCCAAGGTTGTCCATGGCGGTGGGTATGATTTGGATCCCAGTGTCCACCAGCACCTAAGCCAGGAACCATCTTGCCGTCTTTCTCCTTAGCATCACAGCTAGGATGCTCATGAATATGAAAACCATGTAGGCCAGCTGGCAAATCAGATAATTTCGGCGTGAAGACCAAGCCATAAGGAGTTTCGCTCACTTCTACCGTACCAATCTCTTGACTATTCTTCTCAGGATCCAAAAGATGCATTTTGATTTCTAAAGTTTTACCTGCTTCTGCCTTTGCTGCTTCAGCATTAGCCTGTGAAGTTACACCCAACAGTGCACTAAGCGAAACAGCTAAAGCGAATACACTTTTCTTCATACACATTCTCCCATTAAATTAAAAACCCAAACAACGCAGATATAGCGTCGTTTTATCAGAAAATAGCGGAACCTCTACTAGCTCACAATAAGCAATACCTGCTACCAGCATTTTTTGCCTAATAAGTAACCGCTTATTTATATATATCATAGAAAGGATTCTGGATGCCCGATATAATTGACCGTCTTTATAAATTGCGGATTTGTGCCTATTCTCTGTCAATTGATGATTGTGCCATACTGAAAACCGACTTTTTCACTATCCATCGCACCTGTTAGACTTCCGTCCATCATAAAAAACGTCCTTAGTCAGAGAAAAAATCATGTTAAAAAGAACCTCATGCATCGCCTTACTCTTTATCGTATTCATCCTCTACGGCAGCTACCGACTGATGAATGCCCGTTGTTACCAACTCTTCGGCAACCTTACCTGCCAGGTTCATACCTCACAAAAAAAATCGCCCTCACCTTTGACGACGCGCCAACAACAACCACGACGGATATCGTGCTAAATATCCTTTCTGCCAAACAAAGCAAAGGCACCTTCTTTATCATCGGAGAAAATCTTGCGCTCTACCCACATATCGGAGCTCATATTGCCAGTAACGGGCACGAACTGGGTAACCACAGCTACCATCACCCAAGATTCCTTTTAAAAATCCAGACATACATTGAGACCTTTGCAAAAGGTCCCCAAACCGCTTACATTACCCCGACATCCACAACTCAAACAACATCCCCCATGAGCAGCTTCTTCCAGCAAACCGCACAAGCCATGATCAACCGCCATATCGACCGATTTCCACTGCTCAAAATCGAACACATCATCGACTGGCAACCCATCCTCTTGCACCTGCAGCAACGAAAAACCCATCACCACCGTGAACAAGGCGGGCGCCCCGCCTATCCCGCCTTGTCCATGTTCAAAGCCGTACTGC
>JAUMZX010000053.1 GCA_030527905.1 Cardiobacteriaceae bacterium | reverse complement strand
GTGGCAGTGCAAACATTTCCGCCAAAAAGTGCAGATGATTTCGCCGCCTTACATGATGAGCGCTTTGATATAGCGTGCTTTTTGTTTGTAGAATCCCGCTGGTCGCACCCGCTGTTGTAGTTCCGATTCAGAGATAGTGTGTAGCGCGGGTACGGATAGGATGTCATGAAGCAGCGCTAGTGCTTTTTCCGCGTTTGCTTGTGTGGTTTGCTGGATGAGTATCATCGAGACCCAATCGACGAGACGGTTCTCATTTTCCCACCAGTGTTGCGCACCGTAGTGGGCAAGTAAGTTGTCCAGCACGATGCGTATGCGGTTCATTAAGGGAGAAAAGGCTTAGCGGACGTTAATTGGGCATGATGGTATCATTCGTCAGCATGAGGTCATTCAGATGATTTTGCCTTTCTACTTGGGATTTGATGATGCCGTCTTCTATTGCTTTTTCCGGGTCGAGGGCGGTGCCGTTTTCATCCCAAACGGCAACCGTTTCGTGATTACCGTCTTTATTAATACGAATGGCATAAATGGGTGTGCCGTTAGGACGATAAATGTTCTCAGCGTATTGTTTGTCATCGCTGTAAGCAACAGAGAGCAGCTTACCATCGGGATAAAACATACGCATGCCGTCTGACATATTGCCAAGCGCCGTCGCATAGGGATCATCTTCGTTGACCCATTTTTCGCGTGGCCATTGTATGGCAAGGATGCCCTTTTCATACACATTGAGACGGCTGCTTTCTTTACCTTGATAGAAGTCTTCTATAGCGAAGATAGAACCATCTTGGCTATACCAAATGTTTTTGCTATCCATGTTATTCGTGCTGAAATCTTTAAGGTCGGCATTTTGCATCAGAATAAAAGGAGCGGTTTGCGGTTTGCTATTGGTTTGGTAGAAATCTTGCGCGACATAACGCCCGTCTGCTGTTTTGCCAATAACTTCGCGATAATAGCCGTCTTCGACGGGGTTTTTACTGTTTTCACTTTCCGCAGTGAAGTAAATGACTTGTTTGTCTATCGGCGCGTAGTCAATGTTGTTTTCTGCCGCTTTATCGGCATGCAATACATTATCAGGCAAGGTGGCAACGATGGTTTCCGGTAGGGCTATGTCGTTGTGTACGGCTGTATTTGCCGCTTGGTCAGCTTCTGTTCCTTCCGCATTGCCGAAACCGTCCTTTTCGATCATATCGAATAGATGTTCCTGCCGTTCCTGCAAAGGTTTTAGCGCTTGGCTGATAGCGTTTTGTTCGACAGGATTGCCAGCGTCATCCCAAGTGCCAAAGTTACGCAAGCCTGTCTGTAGGTTCATATGCGAGGCTAAAATGGGGGTGCCGTCTGGGCGATAGAGGTATTCTATATATTGATAGTCATCCGTATAGGCAATAGAGAGCAGTTTTCCATCCGGATAGAATAAACGTAGTCCTGCAGACATGGCACCAACAGCAATGTAGGGGTCGTCTTCGTTGACGTCTTCAGGTCGCTCCATCTGGGCAGCAAGGATACCGTTTTCATAGATATTCATGCGGCTCGTGGCTTTACCGTCATGGAAGTCCTGCACGGCATAGATGGAGTTATTAGGGCGATACCACACGACTTTGCTATCGGTGACAGCATTGCTGAAGTCGCCGATATCCGCATCTTTGACAATTATAAATGGCGCCGTTTGCGGTTTGTTATCGTTTTGGTAGTAGTCTTGTGCCACGATACGTCCATCTTCAGTTTTACCGAGGACTTCACGGTAGTAGCCATTGTTTTCAGGGTGATCGCTTTTTTCGCCATTGGCGTTGAAATAAATGGTTTGTTTTTCGGTAGGGCTGTACTCAAGGTTAATTTTTGCTGCCTTTTCAGCATACATGAGCTCATCCGGAAGAGCAGAGATGATGGTGTCCGGTTTGGCTATTTGTGCATCGTCTTCGTCGGCATTGGGATTATCGGATGCCGTGTCTTGAACTGTTGTTTCCGTATTTTCCGTGAGGTCGGATTCTGTTTGATTGGAGTAGAAGTAGTTGCCTAGTAGAAAACAAAAGGTTGCTATTATTGAGGTAAAGAGGGTTTCCATGAGAACTCCTTCGTTGAGGATGAGTGAGAATGGTTATTATCTGGTCTGGTCACGCCAGATAGCAAGCGCGGAGATATATTCTGGTCCGACACCACAGCAACCGCCAATGATGTCTGCGCCTGCGGTTCGCCATTGTTGCGCCCATTGTAGGTAGGATGTTGGTGTCAAGTCGTGACGGATTTTATCCAGTCCGTCGTTAGCGGGAAGTGCGGCTTCATCCTCACAGTGGGCAGCGAAAGCATTCGCATAAACTCCAAGGCGCATGTTGCTTTGTTCTGTATCTAATAGGGTACGAGCGATGCGTAATGCTTGGGTCATGACTTCTGGATGACTACAGTTAAAGAGGAGCGCATCAATGTTTAAGTCGCAAACGGCTTTTACTGCGGCAGCAATGCTTTCACCAGAGCGTAAGCATGGTTCAGTTGTCGGCTTTTCATCTTCAAGCGTGAAGGATGCCCAGAACGGTCGGTCTCGTGCGGTAAGCGCATGCAGGGTTTGTACTTCGATAATGCTGCTTTGTGTTTCTGCCAGCCAGATATCCGCATACGGGGCTTGAGCATGAATCAGTGGCATGGCAATGTCAGGTGCGCGCGCCGCATCAAATAGGTCAGGGCGGTAAGAACCAAATAGTGGTGGGAGGGACGCCGCTACTTTTATCGGACGGTCTGCTGCATCGGCTGCCGTTCTTGCGAGTCTTCCAGCAAGCGTGGCAAGCGCCTTGCCTTCGGTTGCAAAGGTATCTGCGCCAATATGGAAAGGGACGACCGCATAGCTGTTGCTGGTAATGATGTCGGCACCAGCTTTAATAAAATCCGCGTGAACTTCTTGCACAATGGCGGGCGCTTGCATCAAGGCAAGTGCCGACCATTGTGGTTGGACAAATGGCGCGCCTCGACGATGCAGTTCGCGTCCCATACCGCCGTCTAGGATTAGGAGTGGCTGTGTCATGGTGTTTTCCTTTGTGCAGGTAGGAAAAGTGCTTTGGGGTTGCGCCGGATTTCTTCCCATAGGACGGTAAAGAATTGTCCAAGGGCAGGAAAGCGTGTTTCCCGTGCGCGTAGTGCAATGCGCAGGGCAAGGTAGAAACTAACCCACAGGTTGACCAAACCAATAGCAATGACAGCCAACAGGCCATGCAGGAATCCCCAGAATCCTATCGGTTGGCTAGAGGCTGCATAAGCAAGATTCGCCGATGAGAAGGCAATATGGCGAATGTCTAACGGTAATTCCAGCACTTTTCCTATCCACGGCGTAACTCCAAGTAGGAGGCCAAAAATAAAGTTGCTGGCCAATGCGCCTAGATGGTCGTGCATAAAGTCGGCAAAACGGGCGCGCAATTTTTGTCCCATAAAGCGGCGTAGAAGCGGGTTCACCCGTAGTCGTTCGCGGAGTTGTAAGTATTGTGCGCGGTTATCGTAGTATCCCGCAATAATGCCCGAACAGAATAACCAAACGGCGGCAATGGCAGCGTAAAAAAGTGCCGAAGGTAGGGCGAGGGCATGCAGTTGTTTGTCTGCAGTGTAGGCTGAAAGCAGCGGGCTGGCTTGTTGATGCGCGTAAAACCCGCAGATGAGACTGGCGACGGTCATAGCCAGTAGAATGTTACCGAGAACCGCCGCTGTTTGTGAGCGGTTAACGTCAATAAGTAACTGAGCGATTTTACGCGCTGCGGCGCGTCCATGACTGCTCTTTTCTACGGCTTCCGCCATGTGTGCCGCCGTCATGGCCGGTTGTTTGGTCGCAACCGTGCAGTGGCATAAGTAAATAAGAACAAAGCCAATCCCATAATCCAAGCTGGAGAGTAACGTATAGGCGTTGAGGCTTAAATGTAGAGTGCTGAGGTAGATTTTGAGTCCTGCCATGAGAGCAATGATAATGCCTGCGCCTGCGGCACTGGCAAAGAGTTTGCCGAAGCCGTGCCAATCACGAGCGATATAGTGCTCGCCGTGCGCACTTTTATGTTGGGTAATGGATTGGCTGAGAAGGAAGGCACTACGCTTCCAAAGATGGCGGATGTTGCGTTTTTGTAGGCCGCTTTCAATGAGCTGGTTGACTAATGCTAGCCAGTAACGCGCCTCCGTCTCGGCAGTTTCTGCGGTCAGAACGGAAAGTAAGGATTCAAGTCGGTCTAGGCTTTGCGTGAGTCGTTCTAGTAAGTGAGCGGTGGATAGAGAGCTGCCAGAAGCTATCGCCCGACTATTGAGGTGATGCAGTTGTTGTCGTGATTGGTCGATGAGAACGCCGGCATGCGCTAATGTGTCTGCATCAGGCAGGCTGTCCGGTGTCTCACGCCATGCGGCTATGAGCCGCGCCAGTTCGCGTTCGAGGGAAACGAAAGGAGAGTCAATGTCGAGTAATCGTTTGTCTAAACGAATGAGATCAGGCGCTAAGTCTTCTGCACTGAGGCGTATCGCCAGCATTTCTAGTGCGTAAGTGCATTCTTCTCGTAATAAGACGCGCGTGCGGTGTCGTTGTACCGCATCAGGGCTGAGACGAGTAAAGAAGCTCAGCCAGTGTCGTAGAGAGATGGAAGCGAGCCATTCCAGATCTTTACTGCCGTTAAATACCGTATCCAAGACGTCTTGTAACTGGCTTTCGTCTACGGGTAAAGGGTTCGCACGGTCATACAACATCGTACGTGTCTCATGCAGGATGCCATGGCGCGCGAATATGCCGACACTGACAAAACTGGCGTAAACATGCATGTTTTGTAGCCAACTATGCAAAGTATTACTCACCTGTTCGCATAGGGTTTCCGCATTTTCTAGGCTACGGTTGAATGCCATCAGGCGATCATTGGCTTGTGCTACGCCTCCTTGTCGTAACCATTCTGCAAGGTAAAGCAAAACAGTGAGCGCGCCTTCCTGATTGGCCAAGAGCGCGAGCAAATCGCTAGCATCGCAGGTTGCGATGAGGCGGCGCTCACGTCGTGTTAAAGTTCTATCCAGCATTTTTCTTATCCTTCCAAGGCTGTCAAACGGCTCATGATAACGAGGAAGCAGAAATTTTCATAATCTTCTGCCGGTATATGACGGTTTGCCTTTATGTCTGTTACCGTTTTTATCTTAGGCAAACTGCAATAAGAGAAACTAACAAAAAATTGCGTTAATTTGATGCAGGTCAATTGTCTTATATTGATAATTTTTTATAATTTTAAAAATTTTTTCACAACAGGACTAGGAGCACATTATGCGGAAAACTTGGCTTTCATTATCTATTATGACTTCTATATTGATTGCTGCACCTCTCAGCTTTGCTGAAGAAGGCGCCGCACATACTGGTGGTCTTGAAGGTTATAAAGTTGGAGTGCAAGCGGAAGGGTTAGATAAACTCGAACGTGTTAAACAGAAACTGGTCGATCCACCGAATGTGCCAGAACATACCTTAGATGCTCCTGCTAAACCGCGTATTGTTGAAGTGGAAATGACAATTCATGAGAAAGAAATTGAAGTAGAACCCGGCGTTTTTATGTGGGCATTTACTTTTAATGGTCATGTGCCTGGTCCTATGATTGTGGTTCATGAGGGCGATTATGTTGAATTGACACTGAAAAATGATGCGAAGAACCAGCTCATTCATAATATTGATTTCCATGCTTCAACAGGCGCATTAGGTGGCGGCGAATTGACACATGTTGCCCCGGGTCAAGAAGTAGTACTGCGCTGGAAAGCGATTAAACCAGGCGTGTTTATTTATCACTGCGCACCCGGTGGCGCTATGATTCCTTGGCATGTTGTACACGGTATGAATGGCGCTATTGTCGTTATACCTAAAGATGGGATTAAAGACAAAAATGGCAATAAATTGACCTATGATAAGGCGTTCTATATCGGCGAACAGGACTTCTATCTGCCTAAAGACGATAAAGGAAATTACAAACGCTACGACAATCCGTCGGCTTCTTTTGCCGATGATAAAGCTGTCATGGACGGATTGATTCCGACTCATGTGGTGTTTGGTGAAAGTAAAGGGCAATTGGTCGGTGATAACGCGATGAAATCAAAGGTTGGTGAAACCGTGATGATCTATCATTCGCAAGCAAACCGTCAATCTTATCCGCATCTTATCGGTGGACACGGTGATTATGTTTGGGAACGCGGTAACCTTGCTGATCCTCCTGCGCAAAACCTGGAAAGTTGGGTTATTGCTGCAGGTTCTGCAGGGGCGGCAATGTATACCTTCAAGCAGCCTGGCGTTTACACCTACTTATCTCATAATCTTATTGAAGCGGTCAATCTTGGTGCTTTGGCACAAATCCGCGTTGATGGTGAGTGGAATAACGACCTTATGGAACAGGTCAAAGCGCCTGCGCCAATGCAAGATGCCGAGAAAAAATGACGCAGTAAACTACGATAAAAAAGGAAGGCATCAAGCCTTCCTTTTTTATTTCAATAACGAAGGCAACGCAGTCAGAAATGTGTAGGGGAACTAATCAATCTGTCTTTAATAGTCATAGTTGTATTAGGCGCTGTTATATGTAATGGAAGTAACTGTATAACTACCTCTAGGTAGGGATAAAAATTCAACAATCTGAAAGAATAAATAAAAATCATGAAAATAAAAAATAGAGATTATTTAATACCAGCTAACTTCAGTACTAAATAAAACTATGTGAGCAAAAGTAGGTTATTTGAATGATTAAATATCAGAATAATGGGTTCAAAGTTTGACTATGAAATTTATAAATATAGAATATTATAAAAAGTAAACAGGCTATTTTCAGAAGGTGGCACTATAAGAAAGATGATAATAAATAGAATAAATTATAGAACTGATAATCAGACAGATGTTTTTGTAGCGATGAAGAGAGATATTAATCAATATATTCAAAGTCAATGTTGAGTTGATACTGTCATACATTAAAAATGACAGTGTAGTAACCTAGTAGAGGAAGGAAGATAAGTCTACCGATAGTGACTAGGGCTCTTCAAATAGGTAATCTGTACAGATTGTATAAAGAAACGACCATACGAGTAGCAGTTTCTTTATATATTGGGGATGTACATAATTATTAAATAAAACCTGCTTTTTGATGACAAAAAGCTTATAATGATGAGGCCGGTTTTCAAAAATCGGTGCGGATAAAAATATCATTCATGTGCCAGTGCCATCGTGGATGATAAAAATATAAAAACTACAACAATACCGCTACGCCCGACCTTATGAGAAATGACCGGCTCATGAGGTTTTCTAAGAATTGAAAAAAAGGAACTTTTGTGAAACTGACAAACCTCTCATTAGCAATCATGGTTGCATTAGGAGCTGCTGCATGTGGTGGTAGTGGTGATTCTACGACGCCTCAAGTCGATCCTAACAATACAAAGCAACCGGAAACTACACCTGAAACGAAACCCGAAACTAATAATAGGGATGATTCCGCTTTGGTCGATCCAACGAATACACATGTTGTAGATAATCGTGATCTGACGAAAGAAAGCACAGTAGGCGGCTTACAATATATCCGTCGAGACGGTTCAAATTATGATCGTATTTATAATCCAGAGAAACCTGCGTCAGCAACGCCATTATTAGGTGTGAGCTTAGACGAGCAAAACCCGAAACTGACAAATATTGTTTTAGCGCGTCGGGATTTGGATAAGGAAGATAACAAAGCAGTTCGTGCCCAATTTGCAGGTGGGACAGAAAGAGAACCATTGACAAGTGAAGGAAAATCTCCGGTAGAACCAAGCTTGCAGATTGAGAACTTCCAGAATGTAGATATTTTGGCGGGTGCATTTAAGCAACGCGGTAATGCTAAAGATTACAACCGAAAAACGCGGGATGATATAGACGTTCATGATCAAGATAATATAGACAAGAGCGGTGAATTTACACGGGAACGTGTCAGTCATGTCTATACTTTGCGTTATGAATACAAACAGCCTTTTGTGGATTATCCTAATGTAGCAGTGGCTAGCCGTTCTGATCGTTCTTTGGGTGATCTATCCCCTACAGATCCCAGATTATTGCCTCCGGCACCACCAGCTCATAGTCCGACGGCCGACGAATTAATGGGGAAAGCAGATGGTTTTGATCTGGCCGCCATTAGTAAGTCATCACATGCGGCTAATAATGGTTTAGGTGATGGGCCAAAATCAGGTGGGTTCCTGCCAAATATCGAAACTAAGTACGGTAGCTTGGATGGTGCGACATATCGACCAGATGGTGCTTACTTAAATGCGTGGAAGAATAAGGCTAGTGATAATAAATCAGTGGAAGTCGGGCGTGTATATGTTCCAGGTACAGCAACGACTCCTTCTCATTATACTCGTGCAGGTGCTCTTGCCGCTGATGATGCAACACTAGATTGGACTACAACAGCTTATCCTCAACGCTATCCAAATGGTGGATATCCTCGATATGTAGCCGCTTATCCACGTTATCCAGATCAACCTTATGATGAACGGACAGGAAACGTTGCTAATAGTGATGGTGGTGGCCCTTACAAGACTAACACACGCTATACACATGAACATACTTTCTTGGAGCAAGATGATTTTACGGCTATTCGTGAAGGGAAGCCTGTACGTCCATTAAAAAATCCTGTTGCTAATACATGGACATGGGATCTTGAGCAATATTGGACATATGAAAAATATGTACAAACTGGTACGGATGTGAATGGTAACCCTATTTATGCATGGCAACAACAGGTAGTCCAAAAAACGAATTATGACAAATCAACAGATACAGATAATGGAGCTACTTTAACAGGCGGTAGTACAAGAAACTGGAAATTGGATCATACTGTCTGGATTAATCCAAAAAATCAAGGTGGCGGGGAACAAGGCGAATTTCGTGGAACAAACTATGATGGCTGGAAAGAAGCTGATTTGACCATTAGATTTAATGATGATCGTATCTGGAAACCGGGTACGCCTGGCTATAAACCGGAATATGAGAAGAAGTACGGGGCTAATCTGATCTGGTGGAGTACACAAGATAGTGCCTTTGAAAACTGGGCAACTAAGAACGGTTGGGATCCTCGCGCACGCCGTGTGGATAATAATACCAAAGCTACCGGTGGAGAAAGTTCTGAAGATCTAGTTTGGGCCAATAACAGTGGAAATGCCAAGAATGCGCGGGATCGCGATTTGGAAATCCAGCCAACTGGTGATATTACCAATGGTTTGATTCGTGTCGGCGGTAATCGTCCTACCTTAGGTCAAGAGTTGCAATGGAAAGATGGTGTATGGCAGGATTATCATAAAACCTCAACACGTATTTTTGGTCATTATCATTTAGCTTATGCAGATCAAGATAAACGTGAGATTAATCCCGTTAGTATGAATAGTTATTCTGGAGCACGTTCTTTTGTTGCTGAAGTGCAAGGTCGTCTTCCAACGGCAACGCCGCAGAAATTTTTGGCTGATTTGGATAGTAAAGCTCGCTTTTATAGCATAGGTGCGGAGCCGATGACGTTGAAGAAAGTGCAATATGGACGCGTTACCACGAATTTGGATCTGACAGCAGATGGTTCTAAATTAATTGATAACGGTTTCTTACGTGCACCATACGATAAGAAAGGTACGAGTGATAGTGTTGATAACTACTTCTTCCGTGGCGTAGATGCAACGACTATTGATGAAATGGCGGCACTGCCAGCCGAAGGCGGAGCGACTTATAACGGTCATGCGTTGATGTATGGATTGAATAATGATTTCCATGGCATAACAGAGAATGTTAAGGTCAATGCGCATAAAAACTTACCAAATGCATTTGATGGTTCAGGGCAAGGTGGAGGTAAAGCCGCTTTAGGGCTGGGTAACTTTGTCGAAGCCAAAGTTGATTTTGGTACCAAGAAAGTAACTGGAGACGTTTACAATGCTTGGTTACAAAATGTAGAAAAATCAGACGTTATAAAAGACAGACTGGTTATTTTCGAAGGTGACATTATTGGTAATACAGTAATAGGTAATGCAGATCGTGCATATGTTTCCGGTAATGACAAAGCAGATTTCCGTGCAGCTTTCTTTGGAAGCAAGGCGGAAGAGATGGGTGGTTCATTTAACTCAGTGAAACATGATGATAAATACGGTTCAGCTTATGAAACTGGTGACTGGGGCGGTGTCTTTGGTGCGATGAAAACAAGTTCGGCCAATACCTTCCAAGGTGATGACGGTTCCAATACTTATGGTGGAGGCGTAGGAACCCAAAGTGGTGCTAAAGACAAGCCTGCGGGTAACAACTACGATTCTTTGTAAAATAATTTTTACAGATGAACGGAAGAAAAACGGCCACATTAGTGGCCGTTTTTTTAGTTTTTATATTTACAGAACGTCTAAAGAAAACTGCCTGTTTATTTATTGGCTTATGCTCGGCATCACGAAATACAAAGCGATGAAATATTTGGGAGAAACGCATCTTGATAACATTTTCAATATTGCTTTGAAACGTAAACTAGAACTGAATCGTATATTTTTGGAGAAAGTTATTTTCCTAGTAAATTCAATACAGTAAATAATGTTTACCCAAAGTAGCGGGGGCGATAACGATATAGAGTTAATACTTTTTTGTATCTACTCATGACGCCCGATTACACAGTTTTAGTTCAGTTTTATCCTGCCTTGATATTGTGGTGGATTAGGAACTAGGAAAGAAGGAATAGCCTGTCTACAAGACACGAGCAGCAGCTTCAGGCCATACTACAAACTCTAGAGAATATTTTTGTTGTTTGTATCATACGGGGATACGGTTAGTATCACCGTTTGTTGAGAAAACCCCTTTGAGAATAAAAGGGGTTTTATAAAATCGGGAGTCCTATTTTGAGAGGGCGAGGATAAAGCCACCTCGTAGTTTATTGTCCTGAAAAACGCAATAGTAGCGATGTGTTTTCGTAAATTGAGACCTTTGCAAAAGGACCCCAAACCGCTTACATTACCCCGACATCCA
>JAUMZX010000052.1 GCA_030527905.1 Cardiobacteriaceae bacterium | reverse complement strand
TGTTCGATTTTGAGCAGCGGAAATCGGTCGATATGGCGGTTGATCATGGCGTGTGTGGTTTGCTGGAAGAAGCTGCTCATGGGGGATGTTGTTTGATTTGTGGATGTCGGGGTAATGTAAGCGGTTTGGGGACCTTTTGCAAAGGTCTCATTTTTTGTGTTCAAAGCTTTTGACCCTGCTTAAAGCCTTGCAGTGTAAGGGGTGCAGCGCTTTTTAGCCTGAATTTTGTCCCTTACGCCGAAACTGTCTCCAGCGATATTTACCTAGTTTCGCTAAAACAAAGAACGCACCGGTTTCTCGATGCGTTCTGTGCTTTCTATACAATTTTTTCGCTTACAAATTCCATTGGAAATTGAGCATTGCATTACGCGGTTCACCCAAGAAGTTATTAATACCATTGGCGCGTACTTTGTGATTTTCAAAGTAACGTTTGTTGGTCAAATTATTAATGGCAACCCCGACATTGAAATGATCATTGACTTTATATTGCGCATTAGCATTCCAGAGTGCATAGCCGCCTTGTTCAACATTCCAAATACTGCTGGTTGCGCTTTGTAGGCTGACGCCGCCGCCAACTGTCCATTTCTCAGCTGCACCAGGTAAACGGTAACTACTATAGAGACGTAACATATGTTTCGGCGTGTGCTTACTGAAATTCATGCCTGCCGGATAACGATCACTTTCTCTTTCCAGATATTTGCTGGTGTTATATGTATAACCAGCAAAGAGTTTCCAGTTTTCACTCAAATTACCTGATACTTCGGCATCTAACCCGCGACTACGTACCTTACCGCTCGCAATAGCATAACTACGATTGGTTGTCGGATTTGTCATGCTGATAGGACGATTCTTCTGTTCAATTTGGAAAAGCGCAACAGATGTATTTAAATTGCCGTCAAACCATTCTCCCTTCCAGCCCACTTCATAGTTATTACCAATGACTGGGTCCAGAACACGGCCATTTTCATCTGTGCTGCTTTGTGCCTTGAAAATGCTGCTGTAGTTCGCATAGACGCTCTGATTAGCATCTAAATCATAAGTGATTCCCGCGTATGGCGTAAAATGATTGCGTTTCAGCTTATTCTGAGTATCAACATCACTATCTGGTTTGTCGTTCCACCAGTCATAATCCGTATAATCGCGTCCTACCCAATGGTTATAGCGACTTCCTACCAGCAAGTGCAGATTATCCAATGGGTTAAAACGAGTCCCTAACGTGATTGCATGGGTTTTACGTTTACTTCCATAGAGAGTGCGGTCATTGTAATCACCCCAATTTGGCGTAGCAATTTCGTCACCACGGAAAGTAAAAGGATCAAACGCCGTATTGTTACGAATACGACGCCAACGACTATCTGAAGATTCATTGGCAAAGGTATAGCCAGCAAATACATCGTGATCCCGCCCTAACAGATAGTATTTGCCGTTAAGGTTGGTCTGAAACTGCATTTGCTTACCACTGTTGATATAGCGCGACATATTGTTCAACGGTAGCGTTCCACCAGTAGGTAATCCTTCGTAGCGGGTATTGCTGTCTGCTAACGCACCAAATGCGCTTTCAGAATCGTTACGGGTATAACTGATTTTACTGGTTAAACGCCAATCGTCATTGAAATGGTGCTCAATCTCGCCAAAGCCGCCTGCTTTATTAAAGTTGCCATAGTTCCAATCAAGACCCAGATAAGTATCTTTGGGAAAACCGGCATCGCGACCACCTTGTGCCATCGGCAGACCGAAATAATCGGGGGTTTCATGGTGATTTTGCACCATCCCGCCGAACGTGAGTAACGTATTTGCGCCAATATCCTTCTCAACTACGCCATAAAGCAAACGTTCGCTACCTTTCACATCATCCTTAAAGCTACGATCTCTTTCCACGCCGCCCACAACTCGCACACGTAAATCCTTCTCGGGATTTAGCGCCCCAGAAAGGTCCACCGTGGTACGCATTTTGCCAAAGCGATCAATACTGACATCTCCCCCCATCTGTTTTTCACTGGTTGGACGTTTACGCACGGCATTAATCGTACCGCCCGGTTCGCCATTTGCTTGCGTGAGACCAGTGGCACCACGAACCACTTCAATATGATCATAAATAGCAAGATCGCTTAGGCTTTGTGGATCACGATAAGGATTGCCTGAAGCGCCGCCATTAACCGCCGTAGCCATGCCGTCTTCTTCAATTTGATCAATATAAAAACCGCGCGATTGGAAACGATAATGTCCTGAGTCAGGAATCACATTAATACCCGTCGTCGTTTTCAGCGCATCTTCCATACGGGTGATACCACGCTCTTTTAACTGCGTTTGCGTAATCACACTAACCGACTGCGGCGTTTCGCGCGGAGAAAGTCCAAGCCCCGTTGTGGTGCGCATTGCGGAAGTTGTATAACTATTTAGATCTTCAGTACGGGTATTATTTTTATCGCCCTTTACGTTAATCGTTGGAAGGTCTTCGCTTTGACTACTCGTTTGCTGCGCGGCAAGCGACAGACTGGCCAGTAATAAAGCGGCCGCCAACACGTTACGCTTATTACCCAATGGATTCATAACTCACTCCTTTACAATGATTAAGATTATTGTCTTTACCTCAGGCGAGGCATCATAAAGATGTTTTCTTATGAATACAATGTAATAGAGATATTATATCGCCTTGCAGTAACGCAAATCCCATACGCCATGCCCAAGATTCTGCCCACGGCGCTCAAACTTAGTCTGTGGTCTCCATGCGGGACGAGGTGCATAACCCTCTGCATTTCCCAAAGATTGCCATTTGTTATCATTTATAAAAATATCACGCATCCATTCTGCGTATGCTTCCCAATCTGTTGCACAATGAATTTCGCCGCCCGGACGTAATTTACGCCATAGAAGGTCTGTAAAAGCTGGTTGAATAATGCGTCGTTTATGATGGCGGGCTTTGGGCCAAGGGTCGGGAAAATAGATTTGTACGCGCGATAAAGCGTCATCGTTAACATGATCGCGTAACACAGCCACAGCATCATGTCGTATTAAGCGTAAATTATCTGTAGGAAATCGGAGCGTTGTTTACATTTTTGAGATTTGTTTGCTTTTATTTTTTGCATAAATGATTTTTTAGGAATTTTTAGCTACCATCAAGAACCATGCGACTTTGTCGTGCCTTTGGCATTCTTGACAATAGCTAAAAATGTCCGAAATTGGGCATCCATGCAAAAAGGAAAAGTGTAAACAACGCGATTAATTCTTACAAATTATCGATATCAGCCGCAGCCGCTTGTAATAGTGCATGCCCCACGCCCGGACGATGTACCTCAATCCCAATGAATCCTTTTTCTGGAAAGGCTTGCGCCATTTGCACGAGGCTCTCGCCGTTCCCAAAACCAATTTCGAGGATAAGCTCACGCCCATCTATATAAGGGTAGTCTCTACCAATACTTTCCGTCGGCGCTATCTCAATACCATAGCGCGGCCAGTATTCATCGAAAGCGCGCTCTTGCCCCGCCGTCATCCGACCTTGCCGTAAGACAAAACTACGGATCGTCATAAATCCTCATTGCTCATCATGTCATCGAATACCAATATAGATTTCGACGCGTCCATCCGACAGATGCTTTTCATAATCCACTTGATATAAACGCGACAATTTACCGCTCTCTTCGTCTTGCCAGATTTGCTGCCAAGTTGGTACGAGCGTATCAGCCGTACAGATATATATCTGCCACTGACACGCTGGTATGACCAGTGTTTCCGCAGCTTGTGGCGGTGCATTTTCAGTCGCAATACTACAGGTGTAATCGCCGCGATAATCGCTGTGATAATGATGGTACACAGCATACATCGGTTGCCCAGCCACTACATGCCGTGTGCCCTCTTGCCACAAACGAGTAAATTTATCCATCAATGCAGCATCCGTGAAGTTATTGGTTTCAATATGCTGCGTAAGGTATAGCGTTGTTTCCATCTTAAATTCTTTTGTCATGTTCAATAATGGCGTAAGCGGAATGATTATGAATGGATTCAAAGTTTTCCGAGGAAACTCGGTAAGCTTTTATGCGCACATCCGCATTCAGACGCGCAGCCACATCGCGCACGATATCTTCGACAAACTTTGGATTTTCATACGCATGTTCCGTCACATATTTCTCATCTGGACGTTTCAACGTTGACCAGATTTGACAAGAACCTTCTTCTTCCGCCATCTGAATAAGGTCTTCAATCGTGAACGGTGTGCGTTCATCGTACTCGGCATTGATGATGATATGTGAACGCTGATTATGCGCACCATATTGCGAAATCTCTTTTGAGCAAGGACAAAGACTGGTCACAGCAACGGTAACTTCTACGCTGACGATACAATCTTCTGCGCCGCCATCGGCAATAAGCGTGACCTCATAGTCCAGCAAACTTTCCGTTTTGCTGACTGGTGCCCGTTTTTTCATAAAGTAAGGAAACGTCAGAATAATGCTACCTTCCACTGCGTTCAGCCGTTGCAGCATTTCAGCATGCAATGTACCCAAACTTTCCAACGTGAGCGTTCCCGCCTCGTTGAGTAAATGAATGAAGCGCGACATATGCGTACCCTTTTGATGATGCGGTAGCGAAACGGTCATTTCAGCTGTTGCCACTGTTGGTTGAGTCGAGCCCGAAGCAGTAGCAACTAACAATGGGATACGAATATCACGGATACCCACACGAGTAATAGCAATATTGCGGGTGTCGGTTGTTCCTTGAACATCCGGAATAGGGGGGGTGTGCATAAAAAATTCCCTTACAAATAACAAAAGGTGGTTATTATCGTTTGAATGACGTAGCCCTGCAATCTTGCTTAAAACGGGCGATAACGCTTACTCTCTCGCGCGGCCAGCCAGAGAATAAATTTGTCCAATAAAAAAGTAGGTAACAGACGCGAAGTAATTCCCATCAGCCATGTTAGAGCCGTCACATAGTAACGCGCCCTTGGTTTTGGTGACTCAATCGCGTGAATCAATTTGTTGACCACTGCTTCCGGCGGTAATGTAAACGGCAATGGTTTATCGCTCTTCAGGCGGGCAATCATCGCCAAATAGCGGTGTTTATGTATGGTGTTGTCAATATCAATCCATTGTTTGAACTGCTCATAAGAATTATCACGAAAAGCCGTTTTAATAGGCCCGGGTTCAATAAGACTAACAAAAATACCGCTTCCCGCTAGCTCCAGACGCAAAACATCGCTCCAACCTTCTAGTGCAAACTTAGTTGTACAGTATGCACCACGGAATCGCATTGCGGCCAAGCCAAGAACCGAACTATTATTTACAATACGGCCATGCCCTTGCGCCCGCATTACGGGCAATACACGCATGGTCAATTCATGCCAACCAAGCAAGCCATTATCCAGCTGATAGGTAAGCGCATTACGGCTTAAATCTTCCAGTGCCCCCGGAATCGCGAAAGCACCATTATTAAAAAGGGCATCTAACGTGCCTCCAGTATTTTTCAACACCCAATCAAGCGCCATACTGATACTATCCGTATCAATCAAATCCAGCTGAACGGCTTGTAACCCTTCGCTTTTCAGTCGCTCCACATCCGCAGCATCACGCGCACTAGCAAACACTTGCCATCCTCGTTGTTGCAGCAGATGCGCAGCGGTATAGCCAATACCACTAGAACAACCTGTGATTAAAATGCTTTTTTTTCCGGATATTTTATCTGTCATCTCACGTATTCAATCTGTCTATAGATTTCAATATGCCATTTGTCATGTTGTAGCGTCCGCTTTGCATTTTGAGCGACGCTAGATTCATAACGCCCATTCATCTCGCCGCGCATCCTGAGTTACATCTACACACACCGGCTTTTGCCAACTGTCAGCCCACCTTATTGTTTTAGCATGATATTGGTGGGAATAGCGGTGTCCACAGGAATATTGACAGTAGAAACAAAATGATCTGTCATACCATCTCTTGCGGCAATATTACCCATACTATCCATATTATCGCTCATACCCGTATCTTTTGTTTGTGCCGTTTGTTCATAGGTACTTGTGGTTTTATAACGCCCCATACACATAGAATACTGATTGTCGCGCACTTACCTACCGCCCTCGAAAAGCAAGCACCATGCGCCTATTCGGGAAAAGTGTGCGAGATAAGCCAATGCTCGCGTTAATTATCATGTGTACAACCAGCTTCATACCTCAGCAGTCTCCTGCGAATATGTGTCCTTATCTTCCCAACCTTGAATATGTTGGGCAACAAGATCAGCTAGCAAAGCGATATGAGCCGAATCATCATTAAGCGCGGGAATATAATCATAATGCTTACCGCCGTGTTGCAAAAACAATGCACGGTTCGTCATCGCCATTTCTTCTAACGTTTCCAGACAATCCGCACTAAATCCCGGACAAATCACGCTGATACTTTGACAGCCTTCCTCAGCAAGCTGGCGAATCGTCTCATCCGCATAAGGTTTGAGCCATTCCTCATTGCCAAAACGCGATTGAAAGACCAAGAGATAACGCTCTGGCGGTAAACCAAGTTGCTCAACTACTTTTTGCACAGTTGCTTGACAATGTTGCCGATACGGATCACCTTCTTCAATATAGCGTTTAGGCACCCCATGAAAGGAAAAAAGTAACTTCTCCGCTTGTCCGTGGGTTTGAAAGTGGCGTCGGATACTGTCTGCCAATGCAGAGATATATCGTGGATGCACGTGCCATTCGCGAACGACGCGTAACTCAGGAATCGCCCGTCGTTTTGCCAAAGCCTGAGCGACCCCGTCGAACACACTGGCCGTCGTGGCATCGCTATATTGCGGATACATAGGAATCACCAAAAGGCGCGTTATCCCTTTGCTTGCCAGCATCTGTAATTTCTCGCTAATGGATGGATTTCCATAGCGCATGGCATATTCGACCACCACGGAATCCAAACCTTGCGCTACTAACATTTGTCGTAACGCTTCTGTTTGTTGCGCGCTAATCACAATAAGTGGCGCACCATCTTGCCGCCAAATTTGTTGATAGGCATGAGCGGAGCGTCGCGGACGCGTATTCAGTACAATGCCATACAGTATCGGCAACCATTTCCATCGCGCCAAATCGATAACCCGCGGGTCAGAAAGAAATTCCTTAAGATAGACGCGAAGCGCCTTTTTAGTCGGCGCTTCGGGCGAACCTAGATTAACAAGTAATACTGCAACAGACGGAAAAGTAGACGTCATGCAGACTTACAGCTCCAGATTTTTCAAATACTCTCTGAACCCTTCACCCAGCTCAGGATGACGCAAGCCCAGCTCCACATTGGCTTCAAGATAACCCAATTTATCACCACAGTCATAGCGCTTACCTTCAAAACGGTAGGCAAGTACAGTACGTTCCTTAATTAAGGCACTGATAGCATCCGTCAACTGAATTTCGCCGCCAGCGCCTTTCGGTGTGTTTTGCAATAACTGCATGATATACCCGGGCAGAATGTAACGACCAATAACCGCTTGCGTTGACGGTGCCGTTGCTGGATCAGGCTTTTCCACAATCGCATCAACGGTGACGATTTGCTCGGATAATGCAGCGCCTTCTGTCACGATGCCATAACGCTTAGTGTCTTCACGCGGTACATCCATCACACCAAGTACGCCTTGCTGATGTTTCTCAAACACTTCGACCATCTGCCGCATCACCGATTTTCCTTCATTAATCACGAGGTCATCAGCAAGCAAAATCGCGAAAGGACGATCACGTACGATCGGTTGCGCACACAATACGGCATGCCCCAATCCCATCGCCATTTCCTGACGAATATACGTAACACTCATATCCCGCGGTTTGATACTACGCACCAATTGCAGAAATTCTTTCTTACCACGCTGCTCAAGCTCATTTTCCAACTCATACGCAATGTCATAATGCTCCGTTATGGCCCATTTATTACGACCCGTAACAAAAATCATGTTGCGAATACCTGCCTCATAAGCTTCTTCAACCGCATACTGAATCAACGGCTTATCAACCACTGGCAACATCTCCTTAGGTGTTGCTTTCGTTGCGGGCAAGAAACGCGTACCGAATCCAGCTACGGGAAAAACAGCAAGTTTTACAATTTCACTCATTATGGCTATACCTCTTTTACAGTGACGTAAGAACATCCAATGTGGCGGCAAGAGTCGCCACGGGATGGATTTTCAGGTTGCGCATTGTAGCAGAGCTACGGGGTTTATTAGCTTCCGGTAGAATGACCTGTTTGAAACCATGTTGTTGCGCTGCTTTAATTCGAGCCTCGCCATTGGCTACTGGTCGCAGTTCACCAGACAGCCCTACCTCTCCCATCAATACCAGATCACGCGGCAAAGCGCGTTCACGCAAACTAGAATAAACCGCTGCCAAAACAGGAAGATCGGCAGCCGTCTCGCTAATTTTCAATCCGCCGACAACATTAACGTACACATCCATATCATGTAGTGCCACGCCCCCATGTCGATGCAAAACCGCCAACAGCATTGCCAAACGTCCACTATCCAATCCTAAAGTTACGCGCCGCGGATATCCACCGCCACCACCATCAACGAGCGCCTGCACTTCCACCAACAAAGCACGCGTACCTTCCCATACTGGTACGACGGCGCTCCCCGGCTGTTGACCATCAGGGCGAGACAAAAAAATTGCTGACGGATTCGACACCGGCTTCAAACCGCCTTCCATCATGGCGAACATGCCAAGTTCATTCACAGGTCCAAAACGATTTTTCACGGCGCGCAACATACGAAACCGACTGCCCGCTTCGCTCTCAAAATACAATACCGTATCAACCATATGTTCCAGCACCCGCGGACCTGCAATCGCGCCTTCTTTCGTCACATGACCAATTAAAAATACCGTTGTTCCCGTATTTTTGGCAAAACGCACCAACTGAGCGGTACATTCGCGTAACTGACTCACCGCCCCGGGCGCGGCTGACAGCGCCTCGCTGTATAACGTCTGAATCGAATCCACGACTAACACTTCAGGCTGCTCCGCCAAGGCCGTAACCAAAATCTTTTCTACCTGCGTTTCGCTAAACAACACAATACGATCGCGGGCAAGCCCTAAACGTTCGGCACGCAAACCAATCTGTCGAGGAGACTCCTCGCCACTAACATACAAACAGCGCTGACTAGCCGCAAGATGATGCACCGTCTGTAACAACAACGTGGACTTACCAATCCCGGGATCACCACCAATCAACACCACTCCACCACGCACCAAACCACCGCCCAATACACGATCAAATTCACTAATCCCACTGGGCAACAGCGTTTCCGCAATCAACTCTACCGCATCCAAACGCTGCACTTTACCCGCAGTAACGCCCGCATAGCCGCCAGCTTTACCACTACGCGCAGGGGCGGTTGGCATAGCCTCCTCTTCCAGCGTATTCCAAGCGCCGCAATCATGACACTGCCCTTGCCATTTTGGGTAAGTGGCACCACATTCACGACAGACAAACTGGGATTTCGCTTTAGCCACCGCGCACCTCGGCCGGAACACGGGCAGTCAACATTGTCGTTAACGTATAAGGAATCGTACCCGCCTGCCCTGCCACCACCTCCACAGGATGGTCAGCACCAAACACCGTCACAACATCGCCCACGGCAGCCGTATCATCAGCCAACCACAACAACGCCATATCCATAGCAACCCGCCCCACCAGCGGATACGTCTTGCCATTGAGACGCAACCTTACCTTGCCACTTGGAATCGCACGCGGAAAACCGTCGCCATAACCCAAAGCAATCGTCGCCAAATTACCCGCTGTTAGTGCTTGAAACCCCTGACTATAACCAGCGAAATTGCCAGCGGCTAGCCGACGTACAGCAAGAACCTGCGTGAACAACGACATCACGGGGCGCAACTGCAAATCAGCGGCCGAGCGATTGAGAAACGGCGACATCCCATACAGCGCCAAGCCGACACGTACGGCATCTACACGCGCTTCCGGTAAAACAAACAACGCCGCTGAATTAGCAAAACAACGTAGCCAGCCGGCAGGCAACGACAACGTTTGCAACTGCGCCAACTGCATGTGAGCATCAGACAAATCCAGCGCATCTGCACAGGCAAAATGCGACACGACGCCCTGCCAAGCAACACCTTCTAACGCCATCGCCTGCGTAAAATAACGCGTCATCTCCGGCAACGCAAAACCTAAGCGATGCATCCCCGAATCGACTTTTAACCACGCCTTCAGTCCTCGCACGCCATCTAACCAGCTCAACTGCTCGGATGTATGCAAACAAGGCTGAAAATCCTGCGCGACACATAACGACACCTCATCGGCCGCAAACACACCTTCCAGTAACAAAATCGGCTGCTTCACGCCGAGCGCACGCAAAGCCAACGCCTCGTCAATCGAAGCGACTGCGAAACCATCGGCATCCGCTAATGCGGGCAATACATGCGCCACACCATGCCCATAAGCATCGGCTTTCACGACCGCAAACAAACGCGACGTTCCCGCCGTACGCCGCAATACCTGCCAGTTATGCCGTAGCGCCGCAATATCCACCACTTTCCGCAAAGGACGCATAATCCCTTCCCTCATCACATAAAAATAAAAAACGCAGTCATTATACCTTTGCCTCTACTGCCATCACGCGCAATCACGCACCGCAAACTGCACCGCCCTACTATAAAGCCGCGCTAACCCTAAATCTTGGCTCGTCATCTATGCCACCACACACGCATTCCTTTCCCTATTGAGACGCCGCGTTGCTACAACCGCGACTTGACCTAGCAAAACACGTCGATGGTTTAACGGCACCTCTCGCACAGCAGAAACCCCATGATTGAACAGATAGACCAGCGATACAACCTAGCAACGTTCGTTGTAACAACAATCCCCCATAAAAATCCAAGACCTTTTCTTTTATAGAATCCTTACCAACGGCCGTCATGCCGCGCTTCTCATCAATCTTCAAAAGCGACCATGCACACCTTGAGACCTGTGCAAAACCCTCCATCTCATCCACTCATTCATTTTTCAACACAAATGAGCCTGTTTTCTCCTCATTTTCTTGCATCATCATCCCTGAAATACCCAATATCTGGGCGATTCCCCGCCTT
>JAUMZX010000051.1 GCA_030527905.1 Cardiobacteriaceae bacterium | reverse complement strand
CATTATTGTCTGTAATTGTGTATTTAACGGTGCGAGCGCGGGCTGTATGGTAAGCGGCAGTACACTAGCCAA
The DNA here is from genome assembly GCA_030527905.1 of Cardiobacteriaceae bacterium. Taxonomy (GTDB): domain Bacteria; phylum Pseudomonadota; class Gammaproteobacteria; order Cardiobacteriales; family Cardiobacteriaceae; genus Cardiobacterium. The sequence goes on along the minus strand of JAUMZX010000051.1, from coordinate 11,227 downwards.
GCGGTTGTTCATCCACGTAATCTGCCGTTTGGCAAGTTGTCGGCTGGCGATGATGCCCTGCTCTATTGCACTGTCTCGATCATATTCACCATCCAGATATTGCCAAATTTGCCGATAACCGACGCTACGCATGGAAGGCGCTGCAAGACTGAGATGCGGACGTTTTTTCAGCGCTTCCACTTCTTCAATGAATCCTGCTGCAATCATGTTATGAAAGCGGTCTGCAATACGCTGATGCAACAACGCGCGTTCCACATGTAGACCAATAGCCAGCGTTCGCCATGTTGGTGTATTTTTTTGTTGCGCTGCATAGAGTGCGCTAGGCGTTTGCCCTGTGGTAAGAATTAGTTCTAAAGCGCGTACCAAACGTTGGCTATCATTCATAGCAATCGTCGCCGCCGTTTGTGGATCGCAACGCAGCAGTTCGGCATGCAACGCGGCATGGCCTTCTGCAGCAAGCCGCGCTTCTATATGAGCGCGATTGGCAGGATCAGCCGCAGGCAGTTTATCCAAACCGCTATATAAGGTGAGATAGTACAGCATGGTTCCGCCTACCAGTACCGGAATTTGTCCGTTGGCGTGTGCACTTTCGATTTCATCGCGGGCATCAGCCGCAAAACGGCCAGCCGAATAGCTTTCTTCAGGTTCAAGTATGTCAATCAGCGCATGCGGATAGCGCTGCAAGGTCAGGTTATCTGGTTTGGCCGTCCCAATATTCATGCCGCGATAGATCTGTGCCGAATCAACGCTAATCAGATGTACGGGATAATGTTCCGCCAAAGCAAGGGCGAGATCGGTTTTTCCTGACGCTGTAGGCCCGAGAATACAGATAACGGGAGGCATATTATCCGGTAATATCCACATCATACAAGCTGCCATCTGCTCCACCTTCTACGAGAATATAATGCCCGCAGAATATGTCATCATCTGAAAATAAAGCTGTAAAACTTCCGTCGTTATAAATACTCAAACTATTAAGCACGATACGGTCGATAAATGCTTCTGCGCTGATGGGATGACTGCCGTCTTCCAACCATTCATTATTAGCTAGTTCGAGCAGTTCTTGCGTTGCATAGGCACTGAGTTTGTTCTGCCATGTGGCAGGTTCTGCATAAAGCAAACGTAAGGTAGTCAGTGCGGGCTCGCTTGGACGCATTCTATTTTCTTCATTGTCATTTGCAATGATGACGGTAATATTTTGCCCCAGCCACACGATTTCACCTACAAAGTTGCCAAGCTGCTTGTCCAATGTAAATGGCGGAAAAGGATTTTCCTGCCATTGCACAGGCACTAAATAGGATTCACGCACCGCGGCAAAATCAGAATGGACAATGCCGCTTTCTAGAATTTCCAGCAACATAAATTCATACGGTTGGGTTTTATGTGCTCGTACACGCAAACGACAAACATCAAACTCGGCGATATCATATAGATGATCGCGCGCTAGCTCTGTTTCTTCATCTTTACTTTGCCAATTCACGCTGCCCTCGTGCGCATAAAAACCTGTACTACCCTGATAGGCCAGAAAATCGCAAGAGACATTCCACAATATATCGCCACCGCATCTGTTGGCACCATGCGTAATTTCACCGCTCAATATCAGAATTTCTTCAACTTCATCACGGTATCGTGATGCAAATGCTGTGCGCGCTTCTTGTTCTTGTGGATTCATATAAAGTTCCGTAGTTTGGCAGCTATTCGCCACGCATAAAATATTTACCGAGATCATCGGTGGAAAGCTGTATCCAAGTCGGACGACCATGATTGCATTGCCCGCTAGCCGGCGTAGTTTCAATATCACGCAGCAATTGATTCATTTCTGAAAGCGATAAATTATCATGGGCGCGTACCGCTTTATGACAGGATAGACGCGATAGGATGATGTCTTGCTGACGTTCAATCGCAATACTATCAGGATAATCTGTCAGCTCCTGTATCAAGTCTCCCACGATTTCAGTGAGTGCGGCATGTTTTAGAAGAGCCGGTACAGCTGTAATGACAATACGCTGTTCATCAGCGCTTGGCGCCAGCTCAAAACCAAGACGATGCAAACATGACTGATATTGCTCAAGCGTATCAAGATGCGCCGGTGTAGCCATGAGTGTCTGCGGAATCAGTAGGCGTTGCACCTCGGGTTGCTGAGCGCGTAACAACGCTTTCAGCCGCTCATACAAGATGCGTTCATGTGCCGCATGCATATCAACAATGACCAAACCTTGTGCATTCTGCGCTAAGATAAAAATATTGTGAATCTGTCCAAGCGCATAGCCAAGTGGATGTTCTGCGTCGTTGCTCGTATCCGGTTCATTTTCCGCCGCCTGTTCTTCCTGTAAGCCCTTTATTGGCGGCATAGGAATACGTTGCGCCCATTGATAATAGGCGGTGCTTTCAGCCAATGCTGTGCGACTAGGACGAGCGCTACGTTCTTTAAGATAGAGCGCAGCCTGTTGAGGTTTTGGAACTGTTGTATTATCCGCGGCGACCGTTTGTGACATTGCTGGTGCGTCGTTTGTAGTACTTGCCGGCCGTGTACTACGCAAAGCATGATTGAGGCTGCTATAAATAAAATCATGCGTCAAACGGCTTTCGCGAAAACGGACTTCGTGCTTGGCTGGATGCGCGTTAACATCAACCAATTCAGGATTAATATCCAGATATAAAACAAAAATTGGATGCCGCCCATGGTAAAGCACGTCCTGATAGGCTTGCCGAATGGCATGTACGATGACTTTGTCACGAATCATGCGACCATTGATAAAGAAATGCTGGCGATCCGTTTGCGTATGACTATAAGTAGGCAACCCTACCCAACCCCAGAGATGCATCTCACTGGCGCTGACATCAATGCGCACGGCTTGTTCCAGCAAATCATCGCCCATAACACTGACAATTCGACTGGTGATATCTGAACCGCCATAGCTGCCGAGCAATTTTCCATGGTTTCTTAGCTGAATCTGCACATTTTCATGGCTTAGTGCCAGACTTTGTACGAGCTGCTGAATATGGAAACGTTCCGTACGCTCACTTTTCAGAAATTTTTTCCGTGCCGGTGTGTTATAAAAAAGGTCGCGAATCTCAAGAGTTGTTCCTTGAGGGTGGGCTGCGGGAGCAATATCGCTGCCAAGATGCGGCGTGATACGCCACGCGCTATCCTGTCCCTCAGCCCTACTCGTTAATGTTGTTTTGGAGACGGATGCAATACTGGGCAAGGCTTCACCACGAAAACCTAAGGTTGTGACGTGTTCCAAGTCATCAAAATTGCGGATTTTACTGGTCGCGTGCGTGGCAAAGGCAAGGGCAAGATCGTCAGGGTGAATGCCGCAACCATCATCGCGTACGCGAATCAATTTTCCGCCACCATCTTCAATATCAATCTCAATAAGATGGGCTCCTGCATCAATGGCATTTTCTACAATTTCTTTAACGACAGAGGCTGGGCGTTCAATGACTTCTCCAGCAGCAATCTGGTTAATCAGGGAATTTGGTAATTGTTGGATACGAAGCATAAGAAATAATCGCCCTATGGTTAAACAGGGCGATATTAGGACTATTTATAACGCGCTTTGTACGGTTTCTAGCAAAGCTCGCGCTTCTTTATCAGATGCCGGACGACCTTCTAACGTCTGGACAACCGCAATACTTTGTGCTCCCTGATCGGATAGGCGAATAAGATAACGCGGCGCATTATCTGTTGTTACTTCTTTTTTCTTACTTCCCCATAAACGAGACCAAAAGCCGCCCGTTTCTTGTTTTTCGGCGCTTTGTGGTTGATATTGCACTTGGTATGTACCGCTGGAATAGTCTTGTTTTTCCAGAGCAAAACTGGCTTTATCCAATCCAATGCCTAAAACGCGCCAAGCTTGTGCATATTCACCATGAATAGCTAATGCTGGTTTACCGCCAGCTGTGGTTAATTGTGCTCTTCCGGCGGCAGCGTTAGCTGTGCTGCTGTTATGTTGTTCGGCTAGCCCCTGCTGTCGGCGTAGTTCACCAGAAACAAACAAGGCAACGCGGCGTGTCATTTCTAATTGCAACTCGGGATTGTCATTATCCGAAGTCTGCCAGCGGAAGCCTTGCGGATCCTTACTGTTGCGATCACGAACCGCTTTTTCTTTTGCCTGACTGTAAATAAGCATTACCGCGGTTTTTCCGTCTGCTTCACGAGAAAAGCTGATGCGATAACGGTCACGTGTTCCCGTATCATGCGTTAAACGGATAATGCTATTGAGTAAACCGCTAAATCCTGTTGACGGTAAATCCGACAGATTTTCCAACCAATCCGTTTCCATCAAACCTATCGCTGGTTCTTGTGTTTTTAGGCGAATGCCATTGTTCTCCCAGTATTTCTTGACCGCTGCCCATGTTGTACTCGCATCGGCTGAAACTGAAATATAAGGTAAAGCACCTGCATGCTCTATAACTTGTACACCATATAACTGAGGTAAAACTTCTATAAAGCCCCGTTGATTACGCACAACATTATCTTGACTATAAGCTTTATAGCTGGCCACAGCAGAAGGCGTCATATCAGGAACGGTAAGCTGATCGTCTAGGGTAGTGCTAGTGAGATCAGGGGGGACTTCTAATTGCCGACTTACATTACTTTGCCGATAATCAGGACGGCGATCCGGAAGCTGATCTTGTAAATTGCCACCACAGGCCGTAAGAAGCAATGTGGTACATAAGGTCGGTAGAGCATGTAATTTCACAAAAATTCCTCTGGATATAACTTTAAGAAAAAGGGATTAAATAAGGACTGCGCTTTGCATAGCGGCTTCTACTTCAGCCTGTTTCTCTACAGCGAGCGGCACTAGTGGCAAGCGCACCGTGCTACCTATTTTGCCTAAACGATGTAGCGCCCATTTCACTGGCAAGGGATTACATTCAAAAAACATAGCATCATGCAGAGGCGCCAATTGATTATTGATAGCGCGGCAACGGTCATAATCGCCGTTCAGTCCAGCGGCAACCATCTCATGCATTAATTGCGGCATCAGGTTCGCTGTTACTGATATCACACCATCTATGGTGCCGTGACATAGCGCCTCAGCACTCAATGCATCTTCGCCGCATAGGAGGGTAAAACCTGCTGGACAACATGCACGCAGTTCTAGCATGCGTTCCATATTACTCGCTTCTTTTATGCCGACAATATTAGAAATTTTAGCCAGCGCAACAACAGTTTCCGGCAAGAGATCGCAGGAGGTGCGCCCCGGAACGTTATACAACAGATGCGGTAAAGCGACGGCTTCGGCAATTGCTTTGAAATGCGCATAAAGACCGCGTTGTGGTGGTTTATTATAATAAGGGACCACTTGTAAAGTAGCGGCGCAACCGGCTTCTTGGGCGGCTAACGACAGTTCAATGGCTTCTGCAGTCGCATTACCACCCGCGCCAGCAATAATGGGTATGCGGCCAGCGGCTTGTTCTACGGTAAAGCGCAAAGCGGCTTTGTGTTCTGTCGTATTAACAGTTGCAGATTCGCCTGTAGTGCCCACTGCAACGATAGCGTCAGTGCCACTTTCGACATGCCATTCAATTAAGCTGGCAAAACTATCCCAGTCAATGTCACCGTTATCAAGCATAGGTGTCACTAAAGCGACAATAGAACCTTTAAACATGCTATTACTCAATAGAAATGAGGGCGCCATGTTATGCGTTTTACAGTGGTAAAATCAAGCATCAAACAATGAGAAAAAGGGTTATAACCATGACGTTACCGCAAGATTTACATCTTTCCTGCACATCCGGAAAAACTTTTTCTATGACAACTTTGCAAGGCTGTTGGACGGTGCTGTATTTCTACCCCAAAGATGCAACCCCGGGTTGTACTATAGAAGGTCGTGATTTTGCTGCGCTGTATCCTGCATTTACCTCACTGGGGGCACAAATATTCGGCGTTTCGCGCGACAGCCTGGCTTCACACGAGAAATTCTGCACAAAGCAACAATTCCCTTTTGACTTGGTGAGCGATCCAGATGCGATACTTTGTCGCGCTTTTGAGGTTTTCAAAGAAAAAAGTCTATTTGGCAAAATCGGTCTGGGAATTGAGCGCAGCACTTTCTTACTCAATCCAGAAGGTGCCGTTGTAAAAGCTTGGCGTAAAGTAAAAGTAGCCGGTCATGCCGAGGCGGTTTTACAGGCTCTACGGGAAGCGAGCGTTAGAGCAGCAGATGATACGTTGCTCAATCGCCAATAACCTTTCCTTGACATATAACGCTTCCGTACCGCCGTTATAACCGGTCAGACGACCATTTTTACCAATAACGCGATGGCAGGGAACAATAATGGAGATAGGGTTGTGGCGAATCGCACCGGCGACAGCACGAACAGCACGCGGACGTTCAATAGCCTGCGCAATATCTTGATAGCTACACGTTTTTCCATAAGGAATGTGTAATAAAGCTTGCCAAACGCTTTTCTGAAACGCCGTGCCAATAAAATGTAATGGCAGATCGAATATTTGTCTGTGCCCCGTAAAGTAGGCTTTTAATTGAGCCATCGTTTCATCAAGTAAAGGAGAGGAAGCCTGCTCCATAACCGCGCCTAAATGCTGATGAACGCGGCTATCACTGTGATAGCCGTTGCAGACAAGTAGCCAGTCGCACAAAACCAGCATACCGTGCCAATCGCCAAGTAACAAATCGCCAACGGGAGACGGATAAATTTGGGTGCGAATGGTATCCATCGATGCAGAAATCCATATAGGGAAAAATTCCATTTTAGCGCAGGCGGTAGTGCTAATATAGCCCGCGTTTTTTGTGCAAACGGATGAATGATATGCCCCCGATTTCCCGTATTACCCTTATGGGCACTTCAGGTGTCGGTAAAACCACATTAGCAACGATGTTACAAAGTGCAGGTTGGTTTCACTATTCTGGAGATTATCGCATTGCGACACGCTATTTGAACGAACCTATCAGCGATTGGCTAACGCTTCTGGCAAGGCGCGAACCGGTTCTTGCGGCATTATTACGCGATGATGCAGTCAGTGTAGAAGGAAAAGTAACCATTGAACGCTTACATATTCTGTCGGCTTTTATTGGTAAGTTAGGCCGCGACGGTTACGATGCCCGTACATTTATTGAGCGACAACAACTTTTTCACGATGCCGAACAGGCGGCAATGTACGATGTGCCTAATTTCATTGAACGTGCCGAACGACTATACGGCTACAAAGCTTTTATTAATGACGCAGGGGGTAGCATCTGTGAGATTGATGATGATGCGCTATTTCAGGTTCTTGCTGCGCATACTTTATTTGTTTATATCGATACGGATGAAGCGTTATATGCTGAATTGGAAGCGCGCGCTATTGCTTATCCCAAACCGATTTGTTACCACAGCGAATTCTTGCAGCAAATGATTAGTGAGTACAGTGTGATGAAAGGCGGATTGACCCCCGACCGCTTCGAATCTGATGATTTTATTCGCTTTGTCACCCCGAAAATGATGGCACATCGCCGCGCTCGTTATTTACGTTTAGCCGCCCGCTTTGGTATTACGCTGGATGCACGTGCAGTGTGGCAAGTGCGTGATGCTGCCGATTTCAAAGAATTACTGACGGCTGCTTGTGCCGCCCAAAGGAAATAACGATGCCTCTTGTTGCCCATCGTGAACTGGAATCGCTCAATCGCCTACGACAAGAAGGCCAAGAAATTCTCGATATAAACCGCGCCAGTCAGCAGGACATTCGCGAGTTACATATTGGATTGCTCAATATCATGCCGGACGGAGCTTTACGGGCAACCGAGCGTCAGTTCTTACGCCTCATTGGTAATTCCAACCGTATTGCCCAATTTTACGTACATATCTTTACCGTGCCAGGCGTGCCTCGTAGTCCTGAAATGCAGAGATATATTGAGACACACTACGAACGCTTCGATGACTTAGCCAAAGAAGGACTGGATGCCATCATCTTTACTGGAACCAATCCAGTACACGCCGATTTATCGCAGGAGGCCTATTGGCCGCATGTACAACAAATATTCGATTGGGCAGATAAGAACGTAACTTCCGTGCTTTGCTCCTGTTTAGCATCGCATATTGCCCTACATCATTTTTATGGCATCAAGCGACAGCGGCGTGAGGAAAAACTTTTTGGCGTATTCAATCAACGGGTATTAGACAAAACCCACCCTATCCTCTCCAATATCAACACCCGCTTTGATATGCCTCATTCGCGTTGGAATAGCGTTACGGCTGAACAGTTAGCCGCACACGGCTTACCAGTACTGGTTGCAGGACAAGATAGTGGCGTCTCAATGGCGTGTTCTCCCGATGGCTTCCGTCAAATTTATTTTCAGGGACATCCTGAATACGATTGTGGCAGTCTGATGAAAGAATATCGTCGTGATTTACAGCTTTACCAAGAAGGTAAAAAACAACACGCGCCATATTTGCCCGCCCACTATTTCACGCCTAAAGGCATCCGTATCATTCATGCCTTTATTGAATCGCAGCGCCCGATGGAAGAATTTCCTGAAAGTCAATTACTGGACGAAGTTGATGTAACATGGCGTGACACGGCCAAAGCACTCTTTGCCAATTGGCTAGGGTTGGTCTATCAACTCACACATAAAGAACGTCATTTACAATTTATGGACGGCATTGACCCTGCCGATCCTCTTGGACGGTTACAACATTCCTAACCGCCCTTCTACTCACGAGGAAACATGATGAACAAAACCTTACTTGCGCTATTTACTGTACTTCTACTGAACGCCTGTGCGCGTGGTGATAACACAGCAGTCGTTGGCAAACATAACCTCTCTAAAGGCACATGTACGGGCATTCACGCTGACGGTCGCGAATTTCGCGAAGAAATGACACAAAGCAACTGTACTATGGTTGGCGGTCAGTTTACGCCGCGCAACCGCCATAAAATCATCTGGTTCTAAAAGCTCACGCGTATAACCCTCACACAAACATAAGGAAACCGCATTGAAACAAAACCCTGAATGGAGCGTCACTGACGCCGATGAACTTTACGGCATATCTGGTTGGGGCGCTGGTTATTTTCGCCTAAATCCAGAGGGAAATCTGGTTGTAAACGCACCGTTACAAAACGGAAGCAGCGCCGAAATCGCATTACTCGACCTCATCGAAGGCATGGAAGTACGCGGTAAATCCATGCCTGTCATGCTACGCATTCAAAACCTGCTGGAAAACCAAATCAAACTGATTAATGAAAGCTTCGCCAAAGCCATCACAGAAAGCAATTATCGTGGCACCTATCGCGGCGTTTTCCCCATCAAAGTCAATCAGCAGGCACAGGTGATTGAAGACATTGTCCGCTTTGGCAAACCTTATCAACATGGGCTAGAAGCAGGTTCCAAAGCAGAACTGATGATTGCGCTCTCCATGCTCTCCGAACCGGGTCCATTAATCGTTTGCAACGGCTACAAAGATCGTGAATTTGTTGAACTGGGATTGGGTATGACCAAACTGGGCTTTCAAGTCATCTTCGTGATTGAAACCCCAGCAGAGCTGCCAATTATTGTAGAAAGCTCGCAAGCTATGGGCGTGCGCCCTGTCATTGGCGTGCGTGCTAAACTCTTTTCTCACGTTTCCGGCCATTGGAATTCAACTAGCGGCGATCGCTCCATGTTTGGACTGAACGCATCGCAACTGGTCGGCGTCATTGATGGTCTAAAAAGTGCCAACATGTTGGATTGCCTACAATTCCTGCACTACCACTTAGGTTCGCAAATTCCCAACATTCGGGACATCCGAACCGGCGTTCGCGAGGCCTGTCGCTATTATGTCGAACTGGTGGAAGAAGGAGCGCCCATGCGTTTCCTTGATCTCGGCGGTGGACTTGCGGTTGACTACGATGGTAGTCGCAGCTCCGCCATACATTCGCGTAACTACGCTCTGGAAGAATATTGCGTGGACGTTGTGGAAACCATCCAATCTGTATTGGATGAAAAAGGCATTGAACATCCAACCATTGTGACGGAATCCGGACGGGCAACGGTTGCCTACTCGACCGTATTGATGTTCAACATCTTGGATGTAACCGGATTCAGCGATGCGCGTTTACCACCAGAAATTGATGAAGGTTCGCATATCGTTCACAACCTGATGGAAAGCTACCGCATGCTATCAGACAAAACCGTGCAAGAATGCTTTAACGATGCCGTGTATTACCGTGACGAAGCACGTGACGGCTTCATGCGCGGACAACTTGACCTCCGTACGCGTTCCCAAGTCGAACAAATCTTCATGGTGGTCATGGCAGAAGTACAAAAAATCGCTGAACGTAATCCGGATGCACTTTCCGAACCCGAAGTCCTAAAAACCATGTTAGCTGACATCTATTATGGCAACTTCAGCGTTTTCCAATCGCTACCCGATGCTTGGGCGATAGACCAAATATTCCCTGTCGTACCGCTACACCGTCATCTGGAACGCCCGATACGCAACAGCATCATCGCTGACATGACCTGCGACAGCGACGGCAAAATAGATCGCTTTCCAGAAAACGGCGAAGTTAGCCGCGCATTACCTCTGCATGAAATCAAGGACGGCGAAGAATACTACCTTGGCGCATTCCTCGTTGGCGCCTACCAAGAAACACTGGGCGATTTGCACAACCTATTGGGCGATACCCACGTTGTCTCCGTGTATATCAACGAAGACGGCAGTTTTGATTTCGTCGGTGAAGTCGAAGGCGATTCCGTTGCCGATGTTTTAAGCTACGTCGAATACCAACCGAATAACCTGCTTGCCCAATTCCGTCAGACAGCAGAACGTGCTGTCCGCAACGGTACCATCAGCGCCGCCGAACGCCAACATCTGGTCAATGCCTTTGAGGCAGGATTGCGCGGCTATACCTACTACGAACAGTAATCTCCCTCACACCTACTATTAATGCCGGCGCCGTGTTTATCTGCGTCGGCATTAATATCATCAATGTGCAGAGAAAACCATTTGAGACTACAGCTACAAGGCGCCTTATCTATCGCTGCTACATTAGCGCTTTCTTATTCCGCAAAAAATTGCTAATGTAGTAACACAAGATTATTAAACCAGCTAGGAAGCACCATGAAAATATCCGCTAAAGCACTGTAGCTCGCCTTAAGCCGTTTATTACGACTATTTCTGTTTATTTTTCTGATTCCTTTCATGGAATGCGTCTGCTTCGATGTACCTCCACCAGGCGTAATATGTAGGAAATCGGAGCGTTGTTTACAGTAATTTGAGAGAATACTGTAATGAACAT
>JAUMZX010000050.1 GCA_030527905.1 Cardiobacteriaceae bacterium | reverse complement strand
GTTTACAGTTGGTTATCTTCATTTTCAGAGGGTAACATAACTGCTAATCTAATACGGCCCCTTCTTTAATCTTTTAGGTATTGTCGTTTAGGGATACGATAGAAGCATAGGGCTTGCCGCTTATGAGCGCGGACAAATATTTTTAAGTATCAAAAGCGTTAGGGTTAAGATGTTCCCTCGCTGATAATAAACTCATCATCCGCATAACAAGGTAAAGAAGCGCGATGGTCAACAAAGCGACATTCGTCCTCATATAGTGTTTTGCTGACAACTTGTGCCGCGTCGGTATGCCGTAATGCCAACATTTCTGCTTCATTACGCCACTAGACTTCTCCCAATCCGTCGAAGGGATAGGCATGCAACCTTGCGAAGCAAGTAGTGTCTGTTGCGAGGCAGCCGGTTATACGGTGCGCTCTTTTAGCCGCTATAATCAATGAATGGACTCGATAGCTATATAATGAGCGAATTTGATAGGCCGCCAGTTTGGCGCGTCAATTGTTTCCAGAATACGCTAGGATTCGAGTGAGTTATGTTGTGCGATGCCATGTTTTCGGAGCATGGTAGCAAGTCGCTTCTTGCTGTATTGAGGGGGGGAGCTCGGGGTTGTCAGTATGTACTGCTGTTCTGTACGTAAGAGATAGCGTTTTGCGGTTCCACGGTGTTGTTTGGTTTTTGTGCTATTTGAGGAGTTAAAATCGTTATGCATTATGTTCATATTGTGGCGTTATTAGCCGTTTTTCAGTTTTTCTTTTTTGGTGTTTTGGTCGGCATGGCGCGTGGTAAGTATGGTATTAAAGCGCCTGCCACAACAGGTCATGAGATGTTTGATCGCGCCTTTCGTGTACATGCTAATACGCAGGAGCAGTTGTTGTTTTTCCTTCCCGTGCTGCTGATTGCGAATATTTATTGGTCTGATTTTATTGTTGCACTGATTGGTGTGGTGTATCTGGTTGGCCGTCTGCTTTTTTGGCGTGCCTATATGATCGATCCGGATAAACGTGAACTTGGTTTTATATTGACGGTTATTCCATCAATACTGCTTTTTGTTATGGCTATTGTGGGCGCGCTATTCTTTTAGTAATACGTTGCGGTTATACAGGCGCACTTTTTCTGACAGGTTCAGTAAGGTGCGCTTTTTGCTATGTGCGAAGGTTTGTAGTGTAGAGATGGGGTGTTGCTCGCGTTGTAGCAAGTGAAGACAGGTAGGTCTGCCTGATTTTTGTGGATACACAGTACTGACCTCCGGATTAGACGGTAAGCCCTGTGTCGAGCCAAATGATGGGGTGCAATAAAGTAGAGTCATACAGCGGCAAGGATGAACGGCAGTATGACCCTATGAGAGTATGGAAACGTTATAGTAGAAAGATTGTTGCGAGTCCCAGAAAGATAAGGAAGCCGCCAGAATCAGTTACAGCTGTGATGAGGACAGAGCTGCCGAGTGCGGGATCGCGTCCCGATTTTTCCATGAGTACGGGGATAAGTACGCCCACGGTGGCGGCGAGCAAGAGGTTGAGTGTCATGGCTGCAATCATGACCAGACCAATACCGAGGTTGCCATATAGCCACCATGAGATGAGCCCCATGACACTGCCCCAGATAATACCATTGACAAGAGCAACGCCGATTTCTTTTTTCAGCAGACGACCCGCTTGTGATGTGGAGAGTTGTCCCATTGCCATAGCACGGACAATCATAGTGATGGTTTGGTTGCCAGAGTTACCGCCAATGCCGGCAACGATAGGCATCAACGCAGCAAGCGCAACGATTTTTTCTATGGAGCCTTCAAAGGCGCCAATAACGCGGCTGGCAATGAAGGCAGTGCAGAGGTTGATGGCAAGCCATACCCAGCGGTTTTTAACGGAATCTAGTACGGGGGCAAAGAGGTCTTCTTCTTCTTGTAAGCCCGCCATGTTGAACATGTCGGCATCGGATTCTTCACGGATGACGTCAACGATTTCGTCAATGGTAATGCGGCCAATGAGTTTTTTATCGTCGTCAACGACAGGAGCGGTAACTAAATCATAGCGTTCAAAGGCTTGTGCTGCCGCTTCGACGTCATCATTCGGGTGAAAGAGGACGACGTCTGTAATCATGGTGTCTTCGACGCGATCTTCAGGGTCAGATACCAGTAGTTTGCGGATAGGAAGAACGCCACGTAGGATGTCGTCGGTGTCGATGATAAAGATTTTGTCAGTATGGTTCGGTAGGCTATCGAAGCGGCGCAGGTAGCGTAAGACGACTTCGCAGGTAACATCTGCACGAATGCTGATCATTTCAAAGTCCATGATGGCGCCAACTTGATCGTCGTTATATGACATCGCGGCTTGTACTTGCGCTCTTTCTTCGGCATCGCGCGTACTGAGTGCTTCGTACACAACGTCATGCGGTAGGTCGCTGGCCAGTTCTGCCAGTTCATCGGCATCAAGATGGTCAACAGCGGCGAGTAGTTCGTGCTGATCCATCATTTCTATCAGGCTTTCACGTACCGCATCGGAAACTTCTAGCAAAACTTCGCCGTCTTCTTCTGGTTTGGCGAGATGCCAGACGAGCATACGTTCTTCCGGCGGTAATGATTCAAGGATGTCGGCGACATCGGCTGGATGCAGACGTTGTAACAGGGTAGCGATTTCTTGTAGTGCGTCGTTTTGTTCGGGAGCACTGAGGGTGGTCTGTCCCGCTTCTATGCTTTCTGCAACGGGCATCAGCGTTTCAACCAGATGGTGAATGTGTTCGATATCTAATGAGGGGCGTTCGCGCAAGTTTTCTTCATTGGAGATTTCGTTGTTTTCTTGCATAGTCGCTCTCTTTGTGTCTTTGGTTTTTATGGTGTTGTTTCGGGTACGGAAACAGAATAGTAAAGCCGTCAGATTTGACGGCTTCTGTCAGCGCGGGCAATTCTACACACTTTAGGGCGCGGCTGCTGGCGATGTGTGCTGATAATAACGCTGTTTTAGCCAATCGCGATAAACATCATTCTGTTCTAGCAGGATTTTTGCACTTTTGCGTAGGTCATTGATATCGCTCTGTGGGAGGTAGAAGGTCGTGCCGATATTGAGTACGCGTGTTTTGAGTGCGCTGTCAGGGAGGTCATTCAGGTTCAGGTCGATAAAGTGTAGGGTAGCTTTTTCTCCATGCGATTGCTCGTTCCATTTGTCGGTAAAATGCTGAAATTGCCGAACACTTTCCTGCGTGTTTCTACCAATGGGGATGCTGATGATGGCGTTGACGACGTCACTAAAGCCGGGTATTTCTGGCGACTGGTCAATGTTACTGTCTTTTTTATTTTGTGCGTTGACGCTAATAATGACGAGATCACGAATGTTGCCATGTGTCGTAGGGCGGGCAATGTTTTCGCCACTGTAAGCATCCGCAAGGTCAAGTAGGCTGCGTAAGCCAAGGTTGTCGGTGAGACCGCCGTCTAGCAGATGGATGTAAGGACGGGTATTGCTGTCTTGGTAAGGCGCTATGAAGCGGTTGAGTAAGCTTTTGTCATGTACGATGTTTTTCGGTGGGTGATATTGGCAATGACCAGCGTTATTGTTGAGTGTGATGGGGGAGAAAACAAGGGGAACTGCGCTGGAAGCGGCAACCGCACGGGAAATGGGCAGTTTGCTAAGGTTCAGGCAAAGGGCATCAAAGAATTCTTGGGTAAATTCGATACGTTGACCAAGGCTCATGTCGGTGGCGCTAATCACCGCAAATGGTCCTTTGCGTTGTGCGGTCAGGGTTGCGAAGGTCGCGCCATGGTAGATGAGGCGATCCAGTTCTTCGGCGAGTAGGTCACCGCGTCCGAATTCATCTCCAGTTTGACGGGGGAGGTTAGTGAGCGAGAATAGACGTTGCAGGATGTTGCTTTGTAGGTTTTTTTGTAAGAATTCTTGTTCAAAGCGCGGCACGGTTTCCTTTCCGTGTAGGGCAAGATAGGTAGCCAGTATTGACCCGCCGGATACACCATGCACAAGGTCGATTTTTTCTAACAGGTTTTGTGATGTGTTATGAGAGGTGATGGTGGTCTGTGCCAAGGTTTCGAGTACGCCGTAACCAAATGCCGCAGCGCGACTGCCTCCGCCAGAAAAGAGCACAATCAGAAAAGTGTCATCTTTCTGTTTATCGGGGTCCAATATGTTGTGTAAACGGTAGCCGTATGTTGTGTTGATATGGTCGATATTCTCCAACGGCCGATAGGGAACTTGTACGCAGGCAGTGAGCAGTAGAGAAAATAAAAATGCAAGTCGTTTCATTGTGGTAGGCCAATCGGGTTTTGCGCTGTTGGACTGATGACGGCACTGTTTTGCCAGAGTAGGATGGCTAGGGCAATCAAGATGATGCCGCCTAATATGGCGAGGTAGTGTGCCAAATGAGCGATGCGTGCATTGTCGCGAATCAGATGACGTGCAACACGTTGTTTACCGTGGTAGCAAAGCATGGCGATAGTCGTGATCGTGATGGCGGTACCGATAGCCATGGCAATGGTCATGGCGATACCCGCAGCAATAATACCCCAGCTCCACGCAACGGCAAGGCTAAGCACGGCACCGCTACAAGGGCGGATGCCAATAGCAATGATGGCTGGCCACGCTGTGAGAGGGCGAGAGGGTGAGTGATGATGGCCACAGGTACAATGTGCATGATGCTGCTGTCTTGGACGATGACGTACCATGAGATAGAGGCCAATGAGGGCAATCAGAAGGGCGTTAGCACGATTCAGCCAAAGGCTGTGTGCGATGGCATCAGCGGTGAATAAGCGAAGAACCCCCATGGCTAATGCCACCCAGATAATGGCGCTGATGCCCTGCGCTAGAGCACCGCCAATAGCTATGAGCAGGGTTTGTTTTTGTTTGGCGGGTTGACTGAGGGTGAAAGTAGCGATGACGGCTTTGCCGTGTCCCGGGCCAACTGCATGCAGGATACCGTAAAGAAAACCTAGACCACATAAGGTCAACCAAGTCGCTATATGCTCACTATTATGGCGTAAGGCGAGGAGTTGGGCGGATATATCTCGGTTCCAGCGATTTTGTAGGCGTTGTAAGGGTAGGGCAATATGACGCCAGTTAAGGATAAGAAACGCGATGATGACGATGAGCAATAGAATTGGCCAATAGCGCGTTAGTTTTTGTCGCATGTTAATTCCGATGATTGTGCGAAGACAGCACCAAGCCCAGTTGGCGCTTGTGCGTTTTGGTCGAAGCTGGCGGCGAGCTCTTCTTCTTCTGGAGTTGGATCCGCTTCGCGTACGGTTAGGCGACAACCATTGTCCCATTGTTTAGGTTGGTCTAAGGCGTAGGTAACGTCCATGTAGTAGCTGGTTTCATAGACTTTGAATTGTAAGGTCTTCATTGGAGCTTGTAGTGGTACGGTGAAGCTATACCGCAAGATACCGCCACGGTTATCAATTTGACTATCGCGAATGGCAGCAAAGGCAGCTTGTTTGCTGAAAGTAAATCCGTGCTGTTCCGTAAAAAAGGTATCTATATCTTTTTTAAATTGCGCTAATGCCTCGGGCGTGGCATTACGTTGCAACAGGATTTCGGAAGAATAAGGGTCAAACTCCCAGCTTTCTTCTAGTGCTATGAGCGCACCATGTGCGTCAGTTTTTGGTGTGATGCGTAGATCAATCCATTGGTGCGGATGAGCTAAAACAATGCAAGGAAATAAAACCAGTAAAAACAGATATTTCATTATGATAGGGAATGAAGGTAGGCGGGCATTGTATAACCGCTTTTCTATGCATGCTATACAGATGCAGGTCTGTTAATGTTTACTGTAAAGGCTATGTTTGCCATGCTCTCATGTATTGAGGACGTCATAAAGAAAAATACGGTTGCGATCTAGCGTTGATATGATGAATGAAGGTCAGAATGTTATAGGAATGCCCCATCTATCAAGCAACCGCCTAACATTATCACCAAACCTTTCTGTGGTTTCATTGCGTAGTCAGTTGCATATGGCGCAAAAAATAGTAGAAGTTTTCGCTAGTATTTGCTGCTATCTATACAGATATAAAAATCAAGTCTAATAAAAAGGGCTGCAGTTGCAGCCCTTAATTGAGGTGAGTGTCTTAACTCAGTTTTTCTTAGCGCCGAAGCTACCAACTAACTGTTGTGATTTATCTTGGAAGACGCCACCCAATTCTTGGGCATTGTCACCATAGAAATGTCCGCTACTTTGTACGGTCGCGTTATCTGCGGTAGAGAAGCTGTTGCCGTTAATGCTGGCATCAATATGGAATGGGGTGAATGCTATGCCGTTGCTTTCAGGCTTGATATTGCCCAGTAAAGTTTTTCTGTCAAAGTTGACTTGGAAAGAGGCATCGGTAATGCCGACAGTTCCATTTTTGCCAACAATAGCGCCCCCTGTGTACTCAACAATGCCACTGCTTGGCATATTGTTGGTTAAGCTACCATGGCTGAAGATATAGTCTTTATCGCCTTCGGTGACATAACCGAATTTGCTGTTAGCAAAATTGGTACCACTTACAATAAAGTGTTTGTAGCTTTTTCCATTAATAGGTCCGCCAGTGAGACTGGTGAAACCGCCGGAAGAAAAACCAGATACGGCCAATATAACCAGTTTACCATCGGTATTTAGAACTGAGAGGTTATCACTTCCTACCGCTTGCGGTTTGAAGTCTCCCGTAGAGACATCTGTTGCAGTGACGAGAGCAGTACCTTGATAAGCACCCGCAGGCTTGTTATTGCTATTACTGTTGTTGTTTGTATTAGCAGTATTACTGTTACCCGCATGATTATCAGTATTTCCAGTATTGCTATTGGTGTTGTTATTCGCATTACCCGCATTATTTTGTGTGTTGGGTTGGTTTTTGGGTGGATCTGCAGGGGTATTGTCCTTGCTGCTACCGCCACATGCGGTGAGGATGAGTGCGCTCGTTATGAGTAGAATCAGCGATAATTTTTTCATGTAGTAAACTCCTGTTGAATCGGGGTAATCGTGGCAGATTGCCGACGATGTTGCGCATTATGCCGTGTTAGTTGCTAAAAACCAATGTAAATGTTGCGCCAATGATACAAAATGCGGTTTATGCGTTGTGGTTAGTGCGTAAAGAACGTAGGAGGAGCATCAAAAGGAAGCCCACAGCCTGACAGAGTACGATGCAGGCGCCCGTTGATGCGTCCCAGTGAAAACTGATAATAACGCCGGCACAGCAGGCACAAACGGATAACGCAACGGCGGTTATTAAGGTATGGGAGAAGCGTCGTGTAACCAGTTGGGCGCTAACACCCGGGGCAATGAGCATGGCAACGACAAGAACAACACCAACCGCTTGCATAGCGCCAATAGCGGTTAGGGTCAGCATGACCAGTAATGTTGTGTGTAACCAAGGGATGGACATCCCCGTCAAACGTGCTTGCACAGGGTCAAAGACAAAAAGCATGAAGTCACGCCATTTGACAGCTAAGACAAGCAGAACAAATAAGCACAAGATGAGCACTTGCCAACGTTGTGACGGCAGCATACCCAGTAGGTTACCAAAGAGGATGTGCGTGAGATGCTGACTTGTATTGCTTCGTTGAAAGAGAATGAGACCAGCGGCAAATAGGGTGGAAA
Source organism: Cardiobacteriaceae bacterium (assembly GCA_030527905.1). GTDB lineage: Bacteria > Pseudomonadota > Gammaproteobacteria > Cardiobacteriales > Cardiobacteriaceae > Cardiobacterium. The sequence goes on along the minus strand of JAUMZX010000050.1, from coordinate 3,806 downwards.
ACACGATGCCCAACAGGGTGTCGCTTTGTAAGGTCGTGCGTTTTTCAAACCAACCGGTGGCGAGTGTACAAGTAAGGCCAGCAGCAAAAGCGCCGGTAATGAGTGGTAAACCGAGACTATTGGCGAGAACAATTCCGGGCAGAATCGCATGCGAAATTGCATCTCCCATGAGTGCCCAGCCTTTCAGGACGAGAAAGCAGGAGAGTAGGGCGCAGGTGATGCCAATCAATGTGGCAACCCAGAGTGCTTGTTGCATGAAAGGGTATTGGAGGGCTTCAGTAATAATGTTCATGATTGGCGCACGGTTGCAAGATGTTGTAGGCGACGGACAGCAAAAACGATAATAAAGAGGGTGCCTTGTAGGACAACCACAACAGCACCTGTGATGGTGTCTAGGAAGTAGCTCAGGTAGGTGCCAATTAAGGCAGTCGTAACCCCAATAATAAAGGCCGTAATCAGCACCCAGCCAAATCGGCGACAAAGGAGAAATGCTATAGCGCCAGGTGTAATGAGTAAGGCGATAACCAAGATAGCACCGACGGTTTGTAACGCAGCGACCACCGCCGCACTGACAAGCAGGAAAAACAACCAGCGTAGCTTATTAACAGAAAGGCCGGCTGTTACTGCTTGGATTTCATCAAAGAATAGGAGCATCAGGTCACGCCATTTGATGACGAGAATCAGCAGAGAAACGGCGCTAATAGCAAGCATTTGCCAGAGGTCGTGGTCATCAATACCGAGGATATTGCCGTAGATGACCGCTTGCAGATTGATAGCGGTGGGGTACAAACTGATCACAAGTAAACCGGCAGCAAAAAATAGGGTAAAAACAAAACCAATAACCGCATCTTGTCGTAACATCGGTAAGCGTTTGAGTAACAGCATTGCGGCTGCTGCCAAAATACCGGTTGTAAACGCACCGAGCGCGTATGGCAGTTTCCACAGATAGGCAAGGGCAACACCGGGAACCACGGCGTGGGAGAGTGCGTCGCCAATGAGCGACCAGCCTTTTAAGAGAAGAAAAACTGAAAGTAAAGCACATACGCCTCCAACTGCCGCACTACAAATTAACGCCTTAATCATAAAGTCATATTGCAACGGTGCAAGCAGCGCATTCATGGCGTATCCTTTTCATCAAAGAATACCGCAGGATGCTCATCGTCGCTGATAATGCGGACTTGTGGCGCAACGTCCCCTAGTCCAATATTTTTTAGCGCGCTACCAAAAGTACGCTCAAGATTATCTACGGTATAAATTTCATCAATAGAACCGTGGGCGATAATGGTGCGGTTAAGCAGCACGACTTCATTACAGTATTGCGGAACGGCACCGAGATTGTGCGTTGAAACCAGCATCAGATAACCTTCCTGCCGCAATTTTTTCAATAACTCCATCGCGGCATATTCGGTTTTTGCATCTACGCCGGTAAAGGGTTCATCTAACAAAATCACGCGGCTCTCTTGCGCTAAGGCGCGCGCAAGAAAAACCCGTTTTTTCTGTCCGCCAGAAAGCGCACCAATTTGTCGGTTTGCGAGATCAGCAATGCCCAAACGATCCAAGGCAGCAGAAACCGCTTCATAATCTCGCGGGCGGGCACGGCGCAGCATACCCATATGACCATAACGACCAAGCATCACCACATCTTTAACGAGGATGGGAAAATGCCAGTCAATATTTTCACTTTGCGGGACATAAGCGATGCCATTCGCTTTCATCGCCTGGGCAATGGGCAGGCCATTGACCTGCACCGTGCCCGTTTGTGGACGAATGATACCCATAATACTGTTAAACAGTGTGGATTTACCCGAACCATTCACGCCAACCAGCGCACATACCGTACTGCCGCTTAGAGAAAAAGTAACATCATGAATGGCTTGGTGACCGTTTGGGTAAGTAATGCTGACGTTTTTAACGTTCAGCGAAGTTTCAGGGGTTGAAGCCATGGATTACGGTATCGGTAGTAACTTTTAACAAATCAAGATAAGTTGGTACTGGACCATCAGCGGCAGAAAGCGAATCTACGTACAGTACACCACCATATTTTGCGCCGCTTTCTTTTGCCACCTGTTTGGCGGGTTTATCAGAAATGGTACTTTCACTAAAGACAACGGGGATTTTGTTCGCACGTACTTGTTCAATCAATGCGCTCACTTGTTGCGGCGTGCCTTGTTGCTCAGCATTAATCGGCCAAAGATAGGCTTCTTTAAAACCAAGATCTTTTGCCAAATAGCTGAATGCACCTTCGCTTGAAACCAGCCAACGCTGTTCGACTGGAATTTTGGCGACTTCCGCTTTCAATTTGGCATCCATATCGTCTAACTTGCTGAGATAGGCTGTGGCATTTTTATGATAGTGATCGGCGTGTGCAGGATCGTGTTCGACTAATGCCTTTTCAATGTTTTTTACATAAATGCGTGCGTTACCGACGGACATCCACGCGTGCGGATTGGGTTGCCCATCATATTCACCGCCATGAATCGACATGGGCTCAATGCCTTCGGTAACAACAACAGAGGGAACGTTTTTGACATTGGCAAAAAATCGCTCAAACCAACGTTCTAGATTTAAACCATTCCACAAAACTAGATCAGCTTTTTGTGCTTTTACGAGGTCTTGCGGGGTGGGTTCATAATCGTGAATTTCGGCACCCGGTTTGGTAATGGAAACGACGGTTGCATCATCACCGGCGACGTTTTGTGCCATATCCGCAATAACAGTAAAAGTTGTGACGACAGTAAAAGGCTTGTCAGCTGCAAAAAGCGGCGTAGTAGCAACGCAGCAGAGCGCAAGGAGCGGTTTTTTCATTTGAACCTCATAGATTGTATAAATAAAGGCAGAATTGCCGCGTAACAGGATAACAGGAATTCTACTTTATGCAAATGATAATCTAACTTATTTGTTTTTGTGTTATGTGTGTGACACCCCGCCATTGTAGCTTAAATTATCCACTGCCGCGCACGATAATAACAGCGATGCTGTTCTGAATTGGCAAGAAGGTTTGGCGTGTCTTTCGCATCTTCTACGGCAGTGTAGTGGGTTGGTTAGACTCGTGCAATTGCCTGATGAAGAGACGTTGCGTTTTGATCAACCTACCGCGCTGGATGCTAGTGCGCTGCATATAAGCGAATGGGATGGATTTGTTGAAGTTATTCTGCGGCATAATCAGCACGGTAGTGTGCATCGTGCGCGGGCGCGGCATGTGATTAGTGGTATGCCGTTGATGATTGCCGCGCGTATTGTTGATAATCCGATACGTTATGGATTACAGGCTACAGGTGCGAAGTATGCACTGTGGTTGGTTAGTAATTTTTTATTGCATCGACCGCTGATAGAGCATAAGGGCGAGGCTCGCGCTTGGGACAATGTTATTTACGATAGTCCCGCGTTGGGCTATATCAGCGCAGACCATCAACAATTGGCTATTCGTATCCATGAGCGTCGTCTGCTGACAACTTATTATGCGCTCACCGAGGCGCAGTATGATCGACAATGGCTGCTGAATGTCAGTGCAGATGAGTTCCGCTGGCAGCAGTTGACTTGTTGCACAGTTATGGACGGCATTTATGGCGCGCTGTGGCGCATGTGGATATGACGATTCGTGGTCATGCGATGCGGATTCCCACCCCCGGTTATTTGAGCGATCCGCAGTTGCTTGCCGTACGGGCGCATCGTTCGCGTTTACATTTTGCGCACAGTGATATGAGCGGTTATTCCGTGTTTGAAGAGGCTTCGTATTGGGGCATTGAAGCGGCGAAGTAGGTCATAACAGCAGCATCGTAGATGGCACAAGGATAAATTCGTTGGTT
>JAUMZX010000049.1 GCA_030527905.1 Cardiobacteriaceae bacterium | reverse complement strand
GGCGGGGCGCCCGCCTTGTTCGCGGTGGTGATGGGTTTTTCGTTGGTGCAGGTGCTAGAGGATGGGTTGCCAGTCGATGATGTGTTCGATTTTGAGCAGCGGAAATCGGTCGATATGGCGGTTGATCATGGCTTGTGCGGTTTGCTGGAAGAAGCTGCTCATGGGGATGTTGTTTGAGTTGTGGATGTCGGGGTAATGCAAGCGGTTTGGGGACCCTTTGCAAAGGTCTCCAGTTACCTAAATACTGACACCATCGCGCCTCGTAAACTATTCTAAAAAAAGCGGTATGCCCAGAAGATATACCGCTTTTCTTTATTACAATACCTTTCTTAAGGTTTTAAGCACGTTTCAAGATTGTTTGCTAAATTACCTAGTAGTTGCGCATACATATCTTTACCAACCGCTAAATCAGCACCGACCGGATCAAGAACAGCCGTTTTCACCTTAGTTTCTTTGGCCAGTTTAGTCACAATTTTTGCAGGGAATTGTGGTTCGCTAAACAAACAGACGACTTTATTATCCTTAATCGTCTCATGCAACTCACCAATACGTTTCGCACCAGGCTCATGCTCAGGGTCAACACGTACTGTTCCAACCGCATTCAAACCATAATCTTTCTCAAAATACTGATACGCGTCATGGAAGACCATGAATGGACGTTGCTGAACAGGTTGTAGCTTAGCCGCCAAATCTTTCTGTAACGTATCCAATTTTTCCTTACTTTTCTCGGCATTTGCTTGGTATTTAGCCGCATTATCTGGGTCAATCTCGCTTAGTTCCTGTGCAATTTGTCCCAATAATATTTTGCTACGCTCAACACTCAACCATAGATGTGCATCATATTTACCATGGTGATGCCCATGATGGTCGTGATCGTGGTCGTGGTGATCATGATCGTGCGCATCGTGGTCATGATCATGGTGATGATGTTCATCGCCCTCTTCCCACATACCGCCATGCCGCGTTAATAAAGGATTTACATTAGGTATCGCTTCCCACTCGATACTGTGCTCTTTTTTACTTTTCTCCAATAATGCCGGTATAAACGTTTCCAGCTCATGACTGACATATATCACCAGATCCGCTTCAGCAATGCTCGTGGCATCAGAAGGTTTCATTTGATATCCGTGCGGTGAACCTTGCTTGATAATCAGTTCAGGTTCAGCAATGCCATCCATTACTTGTGCTGCAAGTGATTGAACGGGTTTAATGGTCGTAACAACTTTAGGAGCGGCATAAACTTGGCAACCAACACCAACGAGAGTGGCAAGTATGAGTTTTTTCATAAGAAAGTGTTCTCCATAATTTATATGTAAATTAGCCAATCCGCTTCTGGCTGAAAACGTACATGTGATGACGTTTCACGGGCAGAATTGAATTGGCTATAGGATAACACTTTTTGCTATTTTTGAAATACTATAACAACACAAATGTTTAAAATTATGTGTCTATTCTGTTGTTTTTTGAGCAGGTGCAACATCGCTCAATTTGCCACTCGCTAGATAAAGGCAACGGTCCATCTGACGTGCTAGATTCATATCATGTGTCACGATAATCATTGCCCCATTTTGTTCTGCAATGAGTTGCTTCATCAGCACAAAAGCTTGCGCTGCATTTTCCTGATCGAGATTTCCCGTCGGTTCATCCGCCAAAAGACAATCTGGACGGTTGACCAGCGCACGCGCGATAGCGGCACGTTGTCTCTCGCCACCTGATAATTCTGCTGGCCGATGGTTAACACGTTCTTGCAACCCCACCGCCGCTAATAACACACCCGCTTTTTCTTGTGCCTGTCGCTGCCTCTCACCCCGAATCAGTAATGGCATAGCGACATTTTCCAATGCACTAAATTCTGGCAGCAAGTGATGAAATTGGTAAACAAACCCCATGTGTTGGTTACGCAAACGGGTTCGGCGACTATCATTTGCTTGACTAAGATTATGACCACAGAGTGTTATTTCTCCCTGTTGAGGGGTATCAAGCCCTGCAAGGATATGGAGTAAGGTACTTTTCCCCATTCCCGAAGCGCCCACAACTGCGACAGTTTCGCCACGCTGAAGATGCAAATCGGTACCACTCAGAATCGTAAGGTTTTCTCCCTTACTTTGATAAGCAAAGTGAAGGTTAGTTGCAGTTAGAACAGTATCAGTCATGATTCACTCGTGAGACAAGGCGCGGGCTGGCTCGGTGCGAGCCGCCATCATCGCAGGTATAACAGAGAAAAGCAGCGTTAACACAAGTGTCACAATGCTAATGCCACTAATAACGGCAGGATCAATTTTCGCCGGCAACTCATTAATGAAGTACATCTGCGCCGGTAAGGCATAGCCCGTATGCTTTTCTAAAAAGGCCATAATTGCCGGCACATTAATGGCAATAATCACGCCAAGGCTTACGCCGAGAATGGTACCCAACGCACCAAAAGCTAAACCTTGAGTCAGGAAGATTTGACCGATTTGTCGTCGTGTCATTCCCATCGTTCGCAGAATGGCAATATCCCGTCTTTTTTCCGTTACCACCATATACATGGACGACAACAGCCCGAATGCAGCAACCATGACAATCAAACAAAGGATAATGAACATGGCATGTTTCTCTGTTTGTACGGCGCTAAAGTAGGAAGCATTATCAACGCTCCAATCACTTGCATAAACACCATTAGGCAGTTGAGGAGAGAGTCTTTCGCGAACGAGCGGCGCCTGCATAGGGTCATGTAACATAATATGGTACCCCGTTACGCCATCTGGCAGTTGCAAGAGTTTTGCCGCATCGTGATAGTTAACCATTGCAACGCCGTTATCGAAAGCATAATGTCCGCTGCTAAACGTTCCGACTAACGTGAATCGTTTGATACGCGGTAATAAACCGGCAGCGCTAGCCGTAACTTGCGGCACGATGATGGTAACTTTATCGCCTATATGCGCGTTGATTTTTTCCGCCAGAATTTGGCCTAGAATAAGATTAAATTCTCCAGGCTGTAATTTGCCACTCACTTCGGGATCAAGCCCGGCAAAAGTTTTAGAAACTTTACCTTCCTCGGCTGGATCAACACCTTGTAAAACAACACCTTGAAAATGCTCACTATCACCAATCAGCCCTTGTCCTTGTACATAAGGCGCATAAGCGACTAATTCTGGAATATTGGCCAAATATTGTTGAGGGTCAAAGTCTGGAGGAATGACACCAGTACCGTCATTGCTACGTAACATGGCATGCGAAGTCATGGAAAGCATCTTGTCGCGCACCTGCGTGACCACGCCATTCATGACGGAAAGAACAACAATCAATGCAGCAATACCAATGGTAATACCAACAATAGCGAGAATGGCATTCAAGCCGATAAAGCGCGCACCACTACGTGCGTAGCTATAACGCAAACCAATTTTTGAAGGAAGGAATTTCATCATATTAGCCGTTTAATAAAGCCTCTAACTTACCCGCGTCATCAAGCGCGTATAAATCATCACAACCCCCTACATGGGTTTCACCAATAAAAATCTGAGGCACTGTCGTACGTCCATGAGCACGTTCAATCATTTCTGCACGGCGATCCGTATATTTACTAATATCAATGCCTTCATACATAACACCTTTTGCCGTCAATAAACTATGCGCACGCTGACAATATGGACAGGTAGGTTTGTAATACATCGTAACCGGTTGCATTAACGATATCTCCACAACATTATTTACTCACGACAGGCAGATTCTCTGACAACCAAGCGTTGATACCACCGTCTAATACATAGATCTGTTCAAATCCATGGCTTTGTAAAACTTTTGCCGCAGCCGCCGTGCTAAAGCCATCATTATCATAAAGAACAACAGGGCAATCTTTAGCCTTTTTAATTTTGCCGAGATGTTCGCCGATTTCTGGTGTAGGAATATTTTTTGCGCCGGCAATATGCGCTTGTTTGTAATCTGCTGCTGAGCGAATATCAACAAGCGTACCGTTGTTATTAGCTAGCATAGCGGCTTGGGCATTATTGACTTTCTTACCTGCGGCATTACGTGTTTTGATTTCCATAAATACGATACCGCCCAAAACGGCAAACAGCAGCAGGAAGAAAAAAAGATTCTCCTGAAAAAATTGTGAAAAGCTCATGGCAGTTCCCATAGAATAAAATGTAGAAAGGCGGCGATTATACTGGGTTTATGTATCTTGTGTTATTTGATAATGACAGGTGAATCCGGCAACTCATTACCATGAGGATCATTCGGTTTACCAAAATGTTGCCGCAATAAGGATGCAACGGCTTCTATAAGCGTCGTTAATGCGGGCAAGGGCTCTCCCCTTCCAATCTGTTGCGTTGCCTGACGGCATAAATCTTCCCAGACAGATTGCGGAACAACATCACTAATTCCACGATCAGCAACAATTTCCAGCCGTTGTGCAGCAAGATTGAGATAAATCAGTACGCCACTCCGATCCTCTGTATTCCACAACCCCAGTGTAGAGAAATGACGATTCGCCCGATCCCGTGCGCTCATATCAGCAGGCAATGGCCGACGCTCTATCACAAGGCGCAATTCTCCGCCGTGTCCTTGCTCGCCATTGCGGATAGCCGTTGTTAACGTAGCATTAGCTTTAGCATCCAACCAACGTGAATCTGCGGCAAAAAAACGATTTTTTAGCTGCTGGATAAAAGTTTTTAAGGTCATAGATATCCTTCAGTTCAATTTGACATATATGCAGAGATGGGGACGATATGACGATTTACCATGAACCACCTGCACCGCCGCCAGAAAATCCGCCACCACCACCGCTATAATCTCCACCACCTGATCCAAAGCCGCCCCCTGAACTACCAGAACTCCAACCACCACCGAAACCGCCACCGAAAATATTGAAATCATCATCGTCATCATCGCGTTGTCGGTGAGAACGTCTGGTAAAGATCGACATTAAAATAAAAGCGACGATAAAGAGGCAGAAAATCAGTGGTAATGCCAAGAGAAAAGCGATGAATCCTATTAAAATGGAAAATATTACCGAGATGATAGGGTGACGACGCAGCCGACTGCGTAATAGCGGAATGACCATAAAAACACCCATCATGAACATTGGCATTATCAAAACGTCCATCATAGATGCTGGAATTTGACCTCTGTTTGCTTTGCCGTTTAATTGCTGCTTATCGGCTCGCAACATTTCCTGCTGCACTTCTGGTGCCGCCTGTAAGCGATGAATAATGCTATCCAGACCATGAGAAATCCCTTTTGCATAATCACCCTGTTTGAAATAAGGCGTGATGTCATCACGGATAATGCGCTTGGTTGCCACATCAGGCAAAACCCCTTCCAAGCCACTACCGACTAAGATATACAGCGAACGATCTTTCACAGCGACAAGTAACAATAAGCCATTATCTTCCTGCTTACTGCCTAGCTGCCAGCGTTCGGCAATGCGCATGGCATAATCAAAAGGCGTTACACCGTCTGTACTATCCACGATAACCACCGCGCCTTGCATAATATTTTCCTGTTGCCAGCGTCGCAGTTTACTGTCTAATTCTTGCCGCATAACAGACGATAGAACACCCGCATCATCAACAACCGGCGTTTTTAGCCGTAATGTATCAACGGATGCAGCCCAAATCGTCAGGCTGAAGCAAGTCCATATCAAAGCAACAAAGAACCGTTTCATCGTCAGAAGGTAACTTTAGGTGCAGTAGAAATAGAGGCTTCATTTTCTACGGTAAAGTTGGGTTTCACACCCATCCCAAACATTTTGGCTGTGAGATTACTGGGGAATTGACGCACTTGCGTGTTATAGGTCTGCACAGTTTCAATATAACGCCGCCGTGCGGTCGTGATACGATTTTCCGTTCCTTCTAATTGCGTCATTAGATTTTCAAAAGTCGTGTTGGCTTTTAGCTCGGGATAATTCTCCGATACGGCGATAAGACGAGAGAGTGCGGCTGTCATCTCACCTTGTGCTTGCTGGAATTGCGCCATGCTAGCAGGATCATTCAGACTTTCCATATTCATGTGAAGTTGTCCAACCTTACTGCGCGCTTCCGTCACTTGGGTTAAAACATCCTGTTCATGTTTGGCATAAGCTTTTACGGTTTCCACCAGATTAGGCACGAGAACCGCACGACGTTGATATTGATTGACCACTTCTGACCAAGCGGCACTGACCTGTTCATCCAATTCCTGCAATTTGTTATAACCGCACGCACTTAACAATACGGCAAACACACATAGCAATATTTTTTGTAAAAAGAAGGGCTGAGGTAAGATGCGATTCATACTTTTCTCCAGTAAATAGATAGCGCTATTCTAATGTAAAGGTGTGAACATACCGTATTATCGTCCGCCACCTATCGTTTTTTTGCTAAAATTACACGGTTTTTAATCTACAGGAAGCACTGTTATGCTGCACTATATATTTGTTCTGAACTGTGGCTCTTCAAGCCTGAAATTTTCTGTTATCAACCCTGAAAATGGCGATGAACCTTTAAAAGGCCTTGCCGAGCGTTTAGGGGTGGGTGGCGTCGGTAACATTACCATTAAGTCGGACAGTGGAAAAATAGAAGAGAAATTAGAACCGGGCACGCACCAAGAAGCTTTACGTCACATTGTGGCTGCATTAGAAAAAGAAGGCTTGATGGATAAGATTAAAGCGGTAGGCCATCGTGTGGTTCACGGTGGTGAGTATTTCGCAGAATCTGTGCTGATTAACGACGATGTCCGCGCCAAAATTGCCGATTGCATTCGCCTTGCACCACTACATAACCCCGCACACATTACTGGTATTGATGCCGCACGTGAAGTATTTCCACAGTTAAAGCAAGTAGCTGTCTTCGACACGGCATTCCACCAACACATGCCAGAACGCGCCTATCTTTATGCCCTTCCTTATAATCTTTATACCGAAAATAAAATCCGTCGGTACGGCTTCCATGGTACCTCATACCGCTATATCGCCAGTCAGCTGCCAGAAAAGCTTGGTATTGCCAAACCCAAAGCCGTTGTTGCGCATCTAGGTAATGGTGCTTCTGTTGCAGCAGTCAACTTCGAGCACTCCGAAGATACGACAATGGGTCTTACGCCATTAGAAGGTGTGGTACATGGCACACGCTCTGGTGATGTCGATCCTGCTATCTTTGGCATCCTGACTGGCCAAATGGGCATGAGTCCCAAAGAAGTTGACGATATGCTATGGAAACAATCTGGTCTTTTAGGCTTATCCGGTCTTTCCAATGACTGCCGAACCATTGAAGAAGCCTTTGAGAAACATGATGCCGCCGCGATTCGCACGATGGAAGTCTATTGTTACCGCCTCGCCAAACATATTGCAGCCCAAATGGTCGCATTGGGTGGCGCTGATGCTATCGTCTTTACAGGTGGTATAGGCGAAAACTCTTCACTTGTCCGTGAAAAAACCATTGCGCTACTTGAATTCCTTGGTTTCAAATTAGATGCAGCCAAGAATGCGGAAACCTTCCGCGGTAAAGAAGGCAATATTGCAGCCGCCGACAGTAAACCAGTTTGGGTCATCGCGACCAATGAAGAACTGATGATTGCGCGTGATACTGATGCGTTGAGTGCCTAAGGAGTCTGAAAACATGGCTAAAACAATATTGGTCGTTGCCACACGTCAAGGAATTGGTCTTACCTCTACCGTACTCGGCCTCTACCACGCCCTAGACCGAAAAGGCGTAAAAGTTGGCTTTCATAAACCCATCATGCAATACGATGTTGAAGGACAGGAAGCCGACCACAGCCGCACCGTACTGATGCAATCTTCACGCGCTGTGATTGACGACAGTTTGGTTATCCGACCAGATGCTGTTCAACACGCTTTGGATAACGACAATCTTGATGAACTGATGGAAACCGTTATTCAAAACTACGAAGCAGCCAAAGGCGATGCTGATGTCGTCGTTATAGAAGGGCTACTAGAAACTGCAAATGTCCCCTATGCGGCCGAACTCAATCGACAAATTGCACGCGCACTGGGCGCAGACGTTATCTTATTAGCAGATGCTCGCGTTTCAAAAATCTCTCGTTTAGAAAACCATCTGGATTTCACTGCCAGTCAATTTGGTGGTTACGATAAAGGCAACATTCTGGGTGCTATCGTCAATTATGCTGACAGTGAAGGTGCACTCCGTCGAGCCGACATAGAAACCAGCAAGATCTTCACGGAGAAATTCAAATTACTTGGCATCATCAGCAGCAAACCAGAACTTTCTGCACCTCGCGTTTGTGACCTACAACATCACTTGAATGCGACAGTACTCTTCGAAGGCGAAAGTAATACGCGTCGTATTCTGGACTACGTTTTGTTTGCCCGTACACCAGCTAATGCCGCAGAATTTCTCAAACCAGGACATTGCATCTTTCTCCCTGCTGACCGTGATGACGCCTTGATGGCCACCACAATCTATGCCAAAGCAGGAAACAACCTCGCCTGTATCGTCCTAACTGGCCCTCTGCCCTCCTCTGACATCGTCATGAAGCTCTGTAAGCCATTACTGGAAGAAGCGAGACTGCCCGTCTTGCATCTAGAAACTAGCAGTTGGGAAATCGGAAAATTAGTAGAAAAATTCAATCGCTACATCCCGATTGATGACGAATCCCGTATTCGCGAAACTAAAGAATACTTTGCCGATAGCATCAAAGACGACTGGTTCAGTAACTACCTCTCCGCTGCGCGAGCAATCAGCCTTTCACCGGCAGCATTCCGTTATCAAATCGTACAACGCGCTATTGCCGCCAAGAAAACCATCGTTCTACCTGAAGGCGATGAACCACGCACGGTCGTAGCAGCCAGCATTTGCGCAGAACGCGGAATGGCGCGCTGCGTATTACTTGCCAATCCAGATAACGTACGCGCCGTCGCCGCACAACAAGGGGTCACGCTAAATGACAACATCGTGATCATTGATCCTGAAGCCGTACGCGATAACTACGTTGCCCGCTTGGTTGAGCTGCGCAAAGCCAAAGGAATGACGGAAACACAAGCGCGTGATGCTCTAGAAGATGGCGTCATGCTGGGTACCATGATGCTAGAATCCGGTGAAGTAGACGGTCTTGTCTCCGGCGCTGTACACACTACCGCCAATACCATCCGTCCACCACTGCAAATCATCAAAACGGCACAAGGCGCTAGCATGGTCTCATCCGTTTTCTTCATGTGTCTGCCTGATCAAGTTCTGGTATACGGCGACTGTGCCATCGTCCCTAACCCTAGCGCTGACGAACTTGCACAAATTGCCATACAGTCTAACGACAGCGCCAAAGCCTTTGGTATCGAACCGCGTGTAGCCATGATTTCCTACTCTACGGGAACCTCAGGCTCAGGCGCAGATGTTGAAAAAGTCAAAGCCGCCACTGACAAAGTGCGTGAATTACGACCTGACATCATTGTAGACGGTCCACTACAATATGATGCGGCTGCAGTTGAATCCGTTGGCAAACAAAAAGCTCCGGATAGCCCGGTCGCAGGGAAAGCAAGCGTATTCATCTTTCCTGACCTCAACACTGGCAACACGACCTACAAAGCCGTACAGCGCTCCGCTAATGCCATCTCTATGGGACCAGTCTTACAAGGCATGCGCAAACCTGTAAATGACCTCTCACGTGGCGCTCTTGTAGACGACATCGTTTACACCATCGCCATCACCGCAGTGCAAGCGGCACACGCATAAACACAACGCGCGGCAGCACTAAACGTGCTGCCGAACCTTTTCTTTCAAACAAAAGGAACATGCAACATGGGAATTAGTCCAGTTCAACTTATCATCGTCCTCGTTATCGTCGTTGCCATCTTTGGTACTAAAAAACTCGGCAACCTTGGCTCTGACCTCGGTCATGCCATCAAAGGCTTCAAAGACGCCATGAAAGAAGACGAAAAATCCTCAGAAAAACTTGAGCACCAAAAAAACGAGACTGACCCACATATCATTGAAGGGGAAGTGCGTCGCGAAAAAGAAGAAAGCAAATAAGGTCGTACCGTGTTTGAAATAGGATTCTGGGAATTGGTTGTTATCGGCGTTATTGGAATTGTTGTTATTGGTCCTGAACGACTGCCAGAAGTCGCACGCAGCCTCCTCCTGATAATCCGAAAAATACGCCGTACTTTCAGCGACGTTCGTGCAGATATAGAACGAGAACTTGACCTTGATGACATGCGAAAAATGCTGCGTGACGCCGATATGGATGCCCACATCAAAAAACTAAACGACAACATCATGTCACTAGACAAACAAGCGCGGGAAATAGGCAACCATATCAAAGAGGACCTCGAACAAACCTATGACGGCTACACACCAGAAGATGCAGAGGCAGAAGCAGAAACAGGCGTAGAGCTTCCGCTGACTGATAAAGAAGCCTCAACAATACAGTCTCCGGCACCAGATACTGTCAAAACATCTACAGCGCACCAGCCTCAATTACCCGACACTACTGACCATTCTCCGCCAAAGACCTAAATTCAAGACAGCACTACAAATTTGGGGAAAAGCGATATCTAACAGTGATATACATAAAAATAATAGAAAATTGACGCGCCGTTAAAACAACGTGTCTTTATCCTCAAGCCCACAACCGACACAGAAAACAAGCTAATAACAGATTCATCCCCACCAGAGATAAAACGTAACCATGAAGAATGAAGAATCGAAAAACGAAGATAAAGAAATGCCAATTGTTGAACATCTAATAGAATTACGGGCTCGACTGTTACACATCATCTACGCCGTACTTGGTACTTTTATCGTTCTGCTCCCTTTCCGCAATCGCGTTTACGAAGCATTCGCCTTACCTGTACTGAATAATCTCCTTCCCGGGCAAAGCATGCTAGCTTACGATGGCATAGACATTTTCCTGACACCGATAAAAGTCTGCCTTTTCCTGTCCTGCTTGTTGACCGCACCATGGATTCTGTACCAGATATGGGCATTCGTTGCACCAGGCATGTATCGTCATGAGAAACAGTTAGTGCGTCCTATCCTAATCTCCTCAACCATTCTCTTCTATACAGGCGTTCTTTTTGCCTACTTCATCATCCTACCTATCCTCTTCAGTTTCCTTGCAGGAATAGAACTCAAAGGAGTGGAATATAAACCTGACATCACACAATACATGTCACTCAGTCTCACCATGTTTATCGCCTTCGGTGCAGCTTTTGAAGTACCTGTTGCCACTGTAATCTGTATTATGCTTGGCATCGTCAGTCCAGAAACCTTAGCCAAAAAACGTCCTTATATCATCCTCGCAGCATTTGTTATTGGCATGCTCCTCACACCACCAGATGCACTGTCACAAACACTACTCGCTGTTCCTATGCTCATTCTCTTCGAAGCGGGGTTATACATCGGCAAACGTATCTTGAATAACCGTAAAAACTAGAGATAAACTGTTAGAAATCGCCGCGTTGTTTACACTTCCTGTTGAAAATAATCATCCAAAACCTCATAAGGCGTTTTGTTTAAAATGCCCTTATGGGGTTTAACCGTATTATAAAAGTTGATAAAGCGTTTCAGCTTCTGTCTTCTGAATCTCTAAATTCTTCTTGATTGTGCCACATCTCCATCAATGTTCTAATCATTCTCTCCGCTTTACCATTGGTTTGCGGCCGAGCAG
>JAUMZX010000048.1 GCA_030527905.1 Cardiobacteriaceae bacterium | reverse complement strand
AGATAGGCAGATCATTGCGAGTGTTGCTGCGAGAGAATCGACTCAGCTTCGTCGAGAGTGAAGTGCCCCCGACTAGCTGCTAGAACCGTATTGAATACATTCTCTAGTATTCATGTCCATGAATAACCTTGTATGGTGTAGTATACCGAACATGTTACGAAGACATCTTGACATGACCTATCGGTTCAAAAACGTCATATAAGGGCCGGTGAAATGTTGCGAGTCGCGTCAACATGATTATTGTTAACTGACAACCGTCAGTATTTCCTAGACAACTCATGCTCAAACTGTTATCATGGTCGATAAAGGCGAGAGGAGATATCATGTATCGAAATCAAACAAACATCCAAGGAGTGTCAGGATGACAGATATAGCTGTTTCAGCGCACAATCTACACAAGTCATTTCCAGTTCCAGATGCAACTTCTGTTGAAGTTCTACACGGCATATCCTGCTCAATTGAGCAAGGAAGAATGACGAGTATGGTCGGGCCGAGCGGATCAGGGAAATCAACAGCATTATTATGCTTGGCAGGACTAGAATCAGCCACCTCAGGTCAAGTTACGCTGATGGGCAGGAATCTCAATGCTCTGTCGCCCGCGAAAATCGCAAAGTTGTATCGAGACAAGGTTGGTTTTGTCTTCCAATCCTACAACTTAGTCCCATACCTGAGCGTGCGTGAGAATATTGCCATATCGGATACGTTAGCAGGGCGGCGTTCTGATCAAAGACGTCTAGAAGAAGTGCTTTCTAGACTGAGATTAGAATCACGAGCCAATTCGTTGACTAGTACGTTATCGGGCGGTGAGCAGCAGCGAGTAGCTTTAGGTAGGATTCTTTACAGGCGCCCGGCTATCGTATTTGCTGACGAACCAACGGGCGCATTAGATACTAGATCCGCTTCTGTCGTTCTCTACGAACTTCGCCGTTTAGCCGACGAGGGCGCCACAGTTGTGTTGGTTACTCACGATTTGAATGCCGCTTCCTTGGCTGACTCAGTAATGATTCTGCGTGACGGACATATCATTAGTCGCTTAGACAGTGGAATTAGTTCGGAGATTCTACTCTCGATAATGAATAACGCTGTTGAGGGAGAATAGAATTATGACACGGTACGTATTGCGCGCCTTGCTATCTCAGTGGAAATCATGGTCTGGTACAGTGTTAGTGTTAGCTTTCGCTGCAACATTAGTAAATGTGTGTCTAGCCCATAGATTTTCAGTCACCAGGCCTGAAGTAGTAGCTACCGCTAGAGCAGCTGGGGTTAGCCCGGCGGAACTTGAAATGAGTGGACTATCGATCTACATTTATTCGGCATTAGTTGCTATCCCAGTGGTTGCCGTTGTCGGACAATCATGCGTACAGGCACTACGCACGAATTGGGCTCGCTGGCGATTAGCAGGAGCCGTACCACGGCAAGTGTTCTTGAGCGTCATTATGACTATAGCGACACTAGGTTTAGTGTCGTGCATACCCGGTATACTAGTGGGGATCTTAGTTGATCAAACTTTTTCTTCGATCCTCACCCGTATAGCGTCCGAAAAAATGGGCGCTATCGAAGTGATTCAAACACCGACCACCATTCTCTTTACCGCCGTTTCGGTAGTAGGAATCGCTGTTCTGGGAGCTTTCGGGCCAGCAAGAACAGCTGTTAAGGTTCCAGCTACTGAAGCTATTCGCGAAATGAGTCTCTCTATTCGCCGTATGAGTCTAACTCGATGGGGCCTGGGCGCGTTATGGAGTCTGATCTGCGCAGCCCAGCTATTCCTAGCGTTCACCATTCAACCACAGAAGATAGACGATGGGTTACCCGCCGGCGGTGGTCAAGCAATGCTTGCGGCCATATTGATCTCTATTCTGTCTGTTATTATTGCTCCGGCTCTCGTACCGGGTCTATTAAAAGTTTGGTCGTTACCATTGGCGCATCTTGGTGGACCATGGCTTGTCGCCCGCCGCTCAACGAGCTGGCGCGCATCGCTGTCTGGTAGCGCTGTAGCATTACTTGGATTAGGATTCTCATTTACCGCCGCTTTGATGACCAATTTATACACTACAGAATCTGTAGTGGCATCAGCTCACCTTCCCAATAAAATCAATCAACTCGATACGCTCGTTATGATTGCTATTCTCGGTTTGATAGCGCTTTTAGGCGCTATCGCCGTGGTGGCTATGACTTCTCGTTCCCGACAGCGAGAGTTTGCCATCCTTCGGTGTGGAGGAAGTACCATCAAGCAAATCCGGGCTCAAGCAGTTATTGAGTCTTTACTATACACCTGCACCGCCTTATTGCTGTCGAGCGTACCTCTCATTGTGACCGCAGTAGGGGAAGCACTATTTTTCCATAAGGCGGGCCTAGACTTCCTGCCGGATCCAGCTATCGGCCCACTGATGGTTGTAGCTAGCGTCTCGTTCATCTCATTATCTATCGTTCTTTTGGCACCAGTTAAAAAGGCGTACAGTGCTCCGATTGGACCTACGCTGGCGAGCGAATAGGACTTGATCTATGTAATCTTTCTATCTCTCAGTATTATTTTATCCGCAATGTGACCGACGTTGACAAAACGTAAGGAGATATATAATGCCGCTGGATATGAAGTACCTCGAATTCTGCCAAGATGGGTCGCCATTTTATGTCCCGTCCAAGTCTGCTACAGTAAACCCTTACAAGGTAGACATTCCAAAAGAATGGAGTAAACATATTCACGGACCTTGGACTAGTTTGGTGAGCCCTAATACAGAACTTCCTATACAAGGGTGGAAAATTCATGTTACAGCAACGTTAGATAACGCACAAAGTATTCTAGACACTGTATGTTCGTACTGTTTTGAACATGGACTTACATTTAAGTACTTATCATCTAGCAAGGCGTTGTCGGATCAAAATTGGAAGTATGCAAATCGTTCCGGAAGCGGCAAATTCATAACGATTTACCCTGTCGGTGATGAGTCATTTAGCCAATCTTTAGAAGGTCTTGACGAGCTGCTCTGCGAAGAAAAAGGACCTTATATCCTCTCCGATCGCCGTTGGAAAAATGGACCACTATATTATCGTTATGGTTCCTTCCTTCATCGTTTCGGTGATGCTCCAGGAACGTCGTCACTGTTGAATCCTGAGGGAGAGCTAGAAGAAGATAAAAGACTTCCCGTCTATTCTCCTCCAAAGTGGGCAAAGTTACCAATCTCTATCACCGCTGAAGATGACGGCTCAACGGTCGATTTATCGGACTTTCCTTTTGAAGTGAAGTCGGCTCTTCATTTTTCTAATGGCGGTGGAGTCTATATTGCTCGTACTACGACCGACAAGTACGCTCCGATTGGTACCGAAGTGGTTTTAAAAGAAGCCCGTCCTTACGCTGGTTTGGACGCTTTAAATACTGATGCTATCGAACGTTTACGGCACGAAGCTAAAATGATGCAAGCACTTAAAGGCAGTCCATATGTGCCAATGATTTATGGATATCTAACGGCATGGGAGCATGAGTACATCGTTATGGAAAAAATCGCTGGCAATGTACTGAGTAAGGAGTGGATGTTGTCTTCTCCGGTATTAAAAGTCGATCCAAATATCAGTCAGCGGAATAAATTCAGAGAGTGGGCAGTATCGATGGTACGAAGCCTAAATATAGCTCTTCAAGATATTCATCAACGGGATATTCTTCTTAGTGATATTCACATGCATAACATAATAGATTCTAACGGAACGCCAAAGTTTATAGATTTCGAGTTTGCTCATGAATACTCGGCCGATTGGAGGGGGCAGATGGGTGCCCCTGGATATGCTCCTCCGCCAGGCTTATATGGAAAAGACGCCGATCGATGGGCGCTTGGAGTGACACAACTCCAGTTATTCTATCCACAAGCTACTCTCGCAGGGTATGGAAGTAGCTTGAAAATCATAGCTCTGGTGGCCGAGACTATTAAAGCATTCGAATTGCCATCAGACATCGGACGAATAATCCTTGCTAACACTGTAGAACTGTACGATGCCTGCGGCACTAAAAATGAGGATCCCTTAAAACTCAACTCGGTGGCCGGACAATTTGCGGATATGCGGCGTCGTCAACCTTCTCTCGAAAAAGTTAGAAATAGCATAGCTACGTTGATCATTAAAACAGCGCAGCTGGATCAAGATAAGGAAGGACCAATATTTCCTTCGGACATCGAAGCTTATTTAGAAGATAAGAAAAACGCCTTGGATGGATTTGCCTACGGAACGTCTGGGTGTGTTTGGGCGTTGCATAATGCCAAGCTGTTACCAGAAGGACCCCTCAGGGATACACTTCTACGTGATCTCGCTAATAGTGAATCTACAGCTCCGGGATTCTTTCGAGGACGTGACGGTATCGCATATCTATTTGAACAGTTTGGTTATAGTGATCTCGCCCATCAGTTGTGGACCAAGTCTTTAAATGATCTCAATTCTGTTGGACTCTGGGACGGTTATGCAGGACTTGGGCTCGCACATTTAGGCTGCTACGGAAATACTGATTTTGTACAGGAATGTTCTCTAGAACTCATTGAGTTGCTGGAACAGGAGAAAGAGGCAAGATCTGTCGGCCTAATTTACGGATGGTCAGGGGCGTCGATTCTATGGAGTCAGCTGTATCGCGAAACTCAAGATGGTGCTTACGTTGATCTGTCAAAAGCAGCCATACGTGCCGATCTAAAAAGATGTCGAGTTACACAAACTGGCACATTAGAATATGATGATAAATGGCGAACCCTTCCATATTTGGGGGTGGGATCTTGTGGTGTTGGTATGGCTATCAACGAGCTTCGATTAGCAACGGGTGAAATTAGTTTTGCTGAGGAAGATGAATTGATCCTTAAAGCCGCATCGTATGGCCAGTATGCTCATAGTGGACTAGCTCATGGTCTTTCTGGAATTTTGATTTATCTAGCTCATAGGCGTCTCTGTGATAATAGCGAGTATGTAAATGCCACCATCGAACGCCACGCTCACTCCTTGAGAATCCATGCACTACCGTATCGGAATGAAATAGCATTCCTCGGTAACCAAAGCCTTCGTCTATCCATGGACTATTTTACCGGGTCGGCAGGAGTTCTAGCCGCATTGACGGCTATAGACGATCGAGGTTCAGGGCTTCCACTTATCGGTTATCGATAAGTGGAGAGAATAATATAGTTTCTCATATGGGAGGAGGTGAACACTATGTCGACGATCCTTGATCTCCAGGCGATTGAGCCGGAGCAGGAGGTTGCGGAGGCTGCCCGTATCAGCACGATCAGTAATGAGCACTGCTGGGGATGGCCTAGCGCTGTGACGACTCGCTACTGCTGAGCCGGTCGCCAGAGGTTGGGGGCGGCTTTCACAAGCCGCCCCCAACCCAATCTTCATGATGCAATCCGTTCTATCCGGTGACGATGTCGATCTAGCGGACATCTATAAGTGCCGATGGATGAAAGGTAATTATATTGGCTTGGCAGCGTGAGCAATCTAGCCGTCTTCACTACCAGCGCTCGTTTCGAATGTTTATATGGGAGATTTATAGGCACTATCAAATCGAATTGACATTGGCTTTATTTTTAGGAGTCTTTGCGTCTTTAATTTCTCTTGCTCAGCCTTTAGTGGTTAGTAACTTCGTTCGCCATGTTAAGATGGGTGAATCGACGATTTCCGATTTATCAATGTTTGTCTTATTGATTGTATCTGGCGGATTTTTTTTATGGGGGCAGAATCGGATATCGGAACGTATAAGCGAATCTCTGCTTTATACTGTAAGGAGGGATTTAATCAATCACACGGCGTGCCTTCCAATAAAAGAGTATTCTGTTTTTAGGTCAGGCGAGGTTTTAAATAAATTTTCTTCAGATGCGCAGCTCATAAAATCTTTTGTAGCTGGCGGATTTTTTAAACTGTTTGGATCGGTTCTACTGGTGCTCGGATCTATAGTAGGCATGATATGGGTTGACCCAGTGCTGTTCATCGTCGCGTTAGCCGCCATTTCCTTCCTTTGCATTATTTTAACGCTTCCGGGGATCAGACTGAAGAAGGCTACGAGCGAAGTGCAAGAACATTTAGGGATAACTATGCATTTATTTGATCAAGTTCTAAAGAATATACGGATGATACGTGCACATAATTTTACAGCTCGGCAACTTACCCAGGTACTATCGGAGCTAAAATTTGTTAAGTATTACGGGTATAAGACTGCCGGGACCACAGCGATAATAGTTCCGCTAAATACAATAGGTCTACAATTAATGATTTTAGTCATTTTAGGCGCTGGTGGAATAAGGGTTGTATCTGAAAGTATAGATGTTGCAGCTCTTCTTACGTTTATTATGTTCTTATCTTATTTATTAACTCCTGTAGGTCAGGCTATGGGCGCATATGGCGAAATAATGAAGGCGTCTCCTGCATATTATAGATTACAAAAAGTCTTTGATCGACCACTCGAATCGTCAGTCGAACAAATGATGAAAGCTCCGAGTAGCATCAGCGGGGAACATACTGATGTACACGTTAAGAATATCTCACTCCAATATCGGGAGGGAACATATGTACTAAAATCTGTTAATCTTAACGCAAAGCCGGGACAGATAACAGCCATTGTGGGTCGATCAGGTGCTGGCAAAACATCAATTTTTGATACGCTCGTAAGATTTTACGATGCAGAGGGCGACATCACCTTCGACGATGTTTCGATTAGTTTCATGTCGCGGGAACAAGTACGTGCTAGGATTCTGTATGTAGAGCAGGATAGCCCGTTATTGGAAGCTTCTTTACAGGAAAACCTTTGTTTGGATACAATGAGATCTAAGGAACAGTGTCTTGATGTTTTAGAACAGTTAGATTTGGGGCATATTGCTCGGCGAATCGGCGATGATTTCTTTGAATATAAACCAGGACTGCTTTCGCTATCTGGAGGTGAAAGACAGCGCCTTGCGATAGCACGTGCATTGTTGTCTGAGCGACAGATAATTCTTCTTGATGAGCCGACAGCTAGTCTCGACCCGATCACTGAATGGAAGGTCAATGCAGCCGTTAAACGGCTGGCTCGAACCAAAACAGTAATTGTGATAGCGCACCGCATTAGCACGGTAATGTCAGCTGACAATATTTATCTTATCGAGGATGGTGTTATAACTCACCACGGTAAGCATCACGAACTGATGTCCACCTCTAGAATATACAGAGACATGGTAGAAAAGCAGATGATCTCTATCAGTAAGGAGGGCTTTTCAAACGATGAGTTCGCAAGCAAGTAATCTTGATTTATGGCGTCAACGTAAAATTGAAGAGTTTATCTATTTTAGGGAACTTCATCGAGAGACAAGCACTTATCTTGCCAAAGAAGAGGATAAGTATACCAATATAGGACACACCGATGACTCTAGAACGTGGTTAACACTCAGAGAAATTAATGGAAATAAGTATGTTTTCCGATGCCTTAATGATTGTTTACGATTCGGACGTCAAGAATCTACAGGACGTCTACAAGAACTGGCTCGATTTGCTCTGCCAACAAACACTTCGATAGTTTGGGTAGACGTTTCGACTGACGGTCTGTATGTTGCGTTCATACTTAGAGATTTAACTACCGATACTCGCGTTGGGTATTATTTAAACAGCCGTGATGGCTCGACTGTGTCGTTCGGCGGGAATTCGATTACTAGGGCTTTCTGGTCTAATAGTGGAATCGTATTTGTGGTGGCCAGAAAGGATGGTACTGCTGAGAAGCTTCAGCGTGTCCGGTTCACCGATAATTATGTCGAAAATTTGTTTAGCTTCGATATTGGATCGTACGCAGATATACGTATCTCGAATGACGAAACTACACTTCTTATTTCTGCAACATTGAGTGGTATTAAGAACACTTTTTCACTAGACCTCACTACCTATGACTCAAAGCCAAGTTGGGTGACATCATTGGAACCTCGTAGTTCGTTACGCTTGAGATCCGGGATGCTTTGGTACCTGACTCCTGGAAGTGTAAATGTTGCTAGGCAGGATCTTTCGGATGTTAGTGCACTACCAGATCAGATAGATCTTCCTGAAGGATTTATTGCTTCTTATCTAGAGGATGCTGGCCCGTATATTGTCGTTGTAGGGCGACGCCTAGGATGTGCAGCTTGCGTGGCGATTCATGATGATGGAATCATGACAGAAGTTTCTTTGCCGAGAGGAAGTGCCATAAGAGTGGTACCGGGAATAGATAACAAGAAAGCGGTCATTAAGTTATCGTCCATAGCTTTCCCTCTTAAATCTATTTGGTTAGACTCTAAGGCAAATATTTTGCCGAATAACGATGTGTTCACTTCACCTCACATAAACAGTAGACGCATTGAAATTCTCTCTTTTGATGGTACGCTAATACCGATATCGCTATTCTATATGGGAGACTTGTCGGGATCTAGAAGACCGTGCGTAGCCCATGTTTATGGATGCTATGGCGTATCGCTCGAGCCAAGTTTTAACCCCAGTCTACTTCCCTTATTGACTCGAGGAGTCGTATTTGCTTTGTGTCATGTGCGCGGCGGGGGTGAATTCGGTCCAAAATGGCATGATGGTGGGCGCTGCGACAATAAGCTATTCAGTATATATGACTTTTTATCATGTCTCAATAATCTTCGAAGACTAGACTTTATCGATAATCAAAGAATCGTTGCGCAAGCAAGTAGTGCTGGAGGTTATGTAGCATCATCAAGTGTCGGCATTAGACCTCACTGGTTTAGAGGGCTTCATTTGATCAATCCGTTTCTAAGTGTATTATCTGAAATGATATCACCTAGCTCATCCAGGAGTTACACTGATCGTTACGAGTTCGGCGACTCGCACTTATTTCCTGAACTAAGGGATATCCAGAGCCTTTCCTCGCCGAATCAATGGGCTAGAAATAACGATGTTGGAGATCTCGATGTGTGGATAGATAGCCGTTTAAATGATAAGGTAGTTTCTTGGCGAGATAATCTAATTTGGGCGACATCCCTGGAGAAATGGGCTACAAGCTCTTCCGTCAATTTTAGGCTTTTCTGTAATTTTTCCTCGGGCGATCATCGTGCTAGTTTCAATCAATCAGATACGGGATTAGTCAACTCTTGGTTAATAGAGATTCTACTGGGGCATACTAAATTGCTTCCTAAAGCTAAGGCTGATGATAACTCGACGATGAACGTATTCGCGACGTCGTGAGGACTATTATTAGTGGACGTCTTATTGAAATCGCTGCTACGAGAACAGGTAGGCCTGTGGCAGGCTTTCTATCCTCCGAGGACCTACAGGGGGTCGGCAAAGTCGATGGGCGGTTGTCTGATCTCTAGTGGGTCTGGCGTGTTGATGTGGGTGCGGCGTGACCCGCACGGTGACGATGAAGGCGTCTACTCAATCCCGTCACCAGCGAGGTCACGCCGCCAATGTCATCCTCCACCACGACCGCCTTGTCGCGCCGGCCCCTGGTCCAGGTTCTCAGGAACGTGGCTGATCCCAGGGACCTTCGGGGCGTGCGCCATGACCTGCCCACGGTCCTGTCCCTGGCCATCACCGGGGTGCTGGCCGGCTGCCGGAGCCTGACGGCGATATGGGAGCACACCACCGACCTGACCGGCGCCGACCTGCGCTCTCTGGGGCTGGAGGAGGGGCAGGACCTTCCATCGGAGTCCACCATCCGACGGGTCCTGCAGGACCTGGACCCCGCAGACCTCGACGCCCACCTGACGACCTGGTTGTGCACGCGCACCGGCACCATCAACGGCCGCACAGTGATCGCCGTGGATGGCAAGACCATGCGCGGCGCCCGCACCGGCGACGCGCCTGCCCCTCATCTGCTGTCGGCCCTGGACCAGGTCACCGGCACTGTCCTGACCCAGCGAGGAGTCGCGGACAAATCCAACGAGATCCCGGCTCTCAGGGTCCTGCTTGAACCCCTCGACCCAGGCGGGGTCGTGGTGACCGCTGACGCCATGCACACCCAGGCGGACACCGCCCAGTGGATCCGCGGGCGTGGTGGTCACTACCTCCTGACGGTCAAGGACAACCAGAAGACCCTGCGCAGGACGCTCAAGGCCCTGCCCTGGAGGGACGTCTCGTCCATCTCCTCGGTCGACACCTCTCACGGTCGGCGGGTGCGGCGCACCGTCAAGGCCCTCAATGTCCCTAAGTGGGTGGACTTCCCGGGGTCTGCTCAGGCGGTCCAGGTCCGCCGCACCCGAATCGTCAAAGGCCGCAAGCGCGTCGAGGTGGTCTACCTGGTGTGCTCCCTGCCCATGACCGACGCCCAGCCCGAGGCCGTCGCGGCCTGGGTCCGCGGGCACTGGGGGATCGAGAACCGTCTCCACTGGGTCAGAGACGTGGTCTTCGACGAGGACCACCACCAGCTGCGCACCCGCAACGGACCCGAGATCATGGCCGCCCTGCGCAATCTGACCATCAGCCTCATCCGCCTGGCCCACAGCGCCCAAGCCGCTATCGCCTCAACCACCAGATCCCTGTCCAGACGCCCCAAACGAGCCATCAGCCTACTAACCCAACCAACCCCCTAAACCGACTTTGCCGACCCCCTGCTCACCACTCCCACCCAAACCCACCGAACAGCCCGCCATGCACGTCGCGCTGGGTGAGGGTGGCGCGCTGCTGCGCATCCAGGCTGGTGCGGTTGTACTGGTTGGCTGCCTGGGGGCGGGCGAAGGGGCTGGCCCCAGTGAACTGCCAGATACTGGACGGCACCTCCCCGATGAAGCGCACCTGGATGGTGGCCAGCAGCGAGCGGGCGTGGAAGGCCCGGCTGGCCAGCGAGATCGGCGTGGTGGGTTCCTCGCCCGGCAGGGGCTCGGCCCGGAAGGCGAGGTCGTAGCGTGTGGCGTCCTGCATCGGCGTGCGCCTGCCGGTGGCGGGGTCGATGTGCCAGAAGTGGTCGTTCCACCCCGCCCCTTCGACCGGGCGGCTGTTGACGCTGAACTCCCCGCCCGGCTGAGCTGTGACATGAGCCGGGTAGGAGCGGGAGATGGTGACGAAGTCCAGCTCGCCGGCCATGTTGGCCAGCCGGTAGTGCTCCACCGTGCCGCGCCACTGGCGGTGCTCGACCACGATGAGCGTGGTGGTCTCCTCATAGACAATCCCACCGTGCATCTCTGGCACGTCCAGCACCAAGGGAGCCTGAGCGTAGCGCCCGGCCACCAGGCGGCTGTGCAGCAGGCGCAGCCCAGCCTCCTCCCGAGAAGCGATCGTCTCCATGCTGCACCCCAAGCGGGTCGCCATCGCCCGCCGCCGCTCCAGCAGGCTGCCACTACCCGCCGTCTCAGGGCTGAGCGCAAAAGCCGCCAGCAGCACACCCACCAGCGGCTCATCCTGCTCACTCCCGCTCTCACTCAGGCTGTGGATGGCCGAGACAAAGCGATGACGTAGCCGCTCAAAAGAGTCCTCCAAGCTACCCCGCAGCACTTCATCGACGATCGGGGCGTGTACCAGCCGCGCCGCCGTAAACCCACCGCGCTTACGCAGCCACGCCAGCTCACGCAGCAAGGAAGCAGCGTCATCGGCATCGAGATGAGCGCGGGACATGAGCAAGCCTCCTAGAGGGGAGTACGGGCAGAGCTGATGCGGGGATAGGCAGAGATGACGTCGCTGGGGCAGGGCAGCGACGAGGTGACCGAGGTGCCAGTACCGGTGCTGGCTGAGACGCCTGCTGCGACGAGCCTGTCGTGAGCGGCAACTCGGGTGCCAGCCGGACGGGACGAGCCGCAAGCCAGCCTAGACCGAGCGGCCGGGGCAAACCAGGAGATATGGCGCAGAGGTTGGCGGATGGTGGTGAGGAGGTAGTAGCG
>JAUMZX010000047.1 GCA_030527905.1 Cardiobacteriaceae bacterium | reverse complement strand
ATTTTGTGGATATTTGTATTCCACGTCAATGTGAGAATGCGGTCTGCTTTATGTTGATTTAGCTTATTGTTGCTATGCCTTATTAGCTATTTATTTGTTATATAAGTTTGTTTTGAGTTTTAATACATCGTTTTTATACGGTTAAGATGCAAGCGTGCTACAATTTAGCTGATTTTTTATGTTTTTTTCTGGAGAGTATGTAACGATGAAAAAAGATATTGACCCACAAGAGACTCGTGAGTGGTTGGCGGCGTTAGCCAGCGTATTGCGCGAAGAAGGAGAAGAGCGCGCGCACTTTATTCTCAATACGTTGTTAGAGCAGGCAGCTAGAGATGGTCTTGGCTTTGATAGTGGGTTTACAACCCCTTATTACAATACGATTCCAGTAGAACGGCAGCCATCTTTTCCAGGCAATTTAGAAATAGAAAAACGTATTGAGGCTTATGTTCGCTGGAATGCTTTGGCTATGGTGATTCGAGCAGGAAAACATACAAATGTTGGCGGACATATAGCCAGTTTTGCATCTTCTGCTGTGATGTATGAGGTGGGGCAAAACCATTTTTGGCATGGTCAGGACGGTGAGCAGGGGGGGGATTTGGTCTTTTTCCAAGGGCACTGCGCTCCAGGGATGTATGCTCGTGCTTTTCTTGAAGGTCGTTTGACTGAAGAGCAGATGGATAATTACCGTCAAGAGGTTGGTGGAAACGGTCTCTCGTCTTATCCACATCCTTGGTTGATGCCGAATTTCTGGCAGTTCCCTACAGTCTCCATGGGTCTCGGACCTATGATGGCGCTGTATCAAGCTCGCTTTATGCGCTATATGGAAAGTCGTGGGTTGATTGATAAAACGGGACGTAAAGTATGGGCTTTTCTTGGCGATGGTGAAATGGATGAACCAGAATCCCGTGGACAAATTAGTTTGGCAGCACGTGAACACCTGAATAACCTGGTGTTTGTGGTTAACTGTAATTTGCAACGCCTTGACGGGCCAGTACGTGGTAACGGAAAAATCGTACAAGAGTTAGAAGGCGAGTTCCGTGGTGCTGGCTGGAATGTGATAAAAGTGCTTTGGGATAGTGGTTGGGATAAATTGTTAGCTCGCGATGTTGACGGTGTTTTGCGTAAGCGAATGATGGAAGTGGTTGACGGCGATTATCAAACTTATAAGTCAAAAAATGGCGCATATATCCGCGAGCATTTCTTCAACTCGCTTGAGTTGAAAGCGTTGGTCTCAGATATGACGGACGATGAAATTTGGGCATTACAACGTGGTGGCCATGATCCATTGAAAGTATATGCTGCATATAAGGCTGCACATGAAAGTGATAAGCCGACGCTAATTTTGTCTCAAACCGTGAAAGGTTGGGCAATGGGTGGTTCGGCTGAATCTCAGAATGTGGCGCATCAGTCGAAAAAAATGGATTTGGAACAATTATTGGCTTTCCGTGATCGTTTTAATCTGCCGCTTACACATGAACAGGTTGAAAAAGTTGAATATTTGCGGTTCCCAGAAGGTTCTCCAGAACAAGAGTATTTATTGGAACGTCGTCGTGTTTTACAAGGCTTTTTGCCAGAACGACATGATAAGGCAGCATCATTACCTGCGCCATCTATGGAATCTTTTTCTTCCATCACGGCTGCGACTAAAGAAGGACGAGAAATCTCTACAACAATGGCATTTGTGCGCGTGCTTAATGCCTTGATGAAAGATAAAGCGCTGGGCAAACATATTGTGCCGATTGTTCCAGATGAATTTCGTACTTTTGGTATGGAAGGCATGTTCCGTCAATACGGTATTTGGAATCCTTTGGGACAACAGTACACGCCTGCTGATGCCGATCAGTTGATGTATTACAAGGAATCGGATACAGGACAGATTTTACAGGAAGGAATAAATGAAGCTGGTGCAGTATGTGATTGGATTGCTGCTGGTACTTCCTATAGCGTACATGGTGTCGCGATGATTCCATTCTTGGTCTATTACTCCATGTTTGGTTTCCAACGTTTTGGTGATTTTGCTTGGGCAGCTGGGGATCAGCGCGCTCGCGGTTTCCTTCTCGGTGGAACAGCAGGACGCACAACACTGAACGGCGAAGGATTACAACATGAAGACGGGCATAGTCATGTGCAGGCTGCGGTCATTCCAAATTGTATTCCTTATGATCCGACGTTTGCTTATGAAGTGGCAATTATTGTTCGTGACGGTATTCGCCGTATGTATACCGAACATGAGGACGTATATTATTACCTAACTTTACTTAATGAGAATTATGCACATCCAGAAATGCCGCAGAACAGTGAAGCTGGCATTCTGAAAGGCTTGTATCAAATTGGTTCGCATAAAGGTTCAAAGGGTCATGTCCAACTGATGGGTTCTGGATCTATTCTTATTGAAGTTATCGAAGGTGCAAAACTTCTGGCGGAAGAATGGGGAATTGGTTCCGATGTGTGGAGTGCTACTTCATTCACATTGCTTGCCCGTGAAGCTGCTGATGTTGAACGTTATAATCGTTTGCATCATGATGAGAAGCCTAAGGTTGCTTATCTCAATGAGGTATTGGCTGATAAAGTAGGGCCTATTGTAGTTTCTACAGATTACATACGTGCGTATCCCGATCAGATTAGAGCTTATCTGCCGCGTGAACGTGACATGCTTGTTTTAGGAACGGATGGTTTTGGTCGTTCTGACACACGGGAAGCCTTGCGTCGTCATTTTGAAGTAAATCGGTATCATGTTGTTATTGCTGCACTAAAAACATTAGTCGATCAAGGTAAAGTTAATGCTAGTGATGTGAAAAAAGCGATTGATAAATACGGTATTGATACAGAAACGCAATACCCCTTATACCGTTAACCCAGAATAGAAAACAGGATATTGATAATGAGCAATGAAATTCGTGTACCCGATATTGGTGATTTTGATGCAGTTGACGTCATTGAAGTACTAATAAAAACGGGTGATAGTGTTGAAAAAGGTCAATCCGTACTTGTACTTGAATCTGATAAAGCTTCTATGGAGGTTCCAACAGAAATTGCAGGTACGATAGAAAATGTTGCAGTTAAAGTTGGAGACAAAGTCAAGCAAGGAGACTTGATTGCCAGTGTTAGTGGTAGTGTTGCTGCGCCTGCTGCCACTACTTCTACAGCAGAAACAAGTAAAGCTGCGCCTGCTCCAGTAGCTCCTCCAGCTAGTGAAAAGCCACAAGTCGCACCAGTATCTGTACCTGCTGTAGCCGCTAAGCCGGTTTCTTCCGCGCCCATAGAGAGTAAAATTGATGAAGCTGCGTTTGCCGTTGCGCATGCCAGTCCTTCCATGCGTAAATTTGCGCGTGAAATGGGCGTAGATTTGGGCAAAGTTCAGGGTACCGGCCCGCGTGGACGTATCCTTGAAAGTGATATAAAAGCCTTTGTAAAAACCTTACTTGTGTCGGGTGTTCCTGCTGTGGCAAGTGGTAAAGGAAATGCTATCTCTGCAGCTGCAGGTGGAATTCCAGCTGTTCCTGCTGTTGATTTTAGTCAGTTTGGTGAAACCGAAGAACTTGCGCTTTCGCGTATTAATGTTCTGACCGGCGCTGCCATGATTCGTTGTTGGTTGAATATTCCGCATGTTACCCAACATGATTATGCTGATATTACTGATTTGGAAGCGTTCCGTGTTTCTCTTAAAGCAGAAGCAGAAAAACGAGGTGTTCGTGTCACTATGCTGGCGTTTTTGATGAAGGCATTAACGACAGCTTTGAAAGAATTGCCACGTTTCAATGCTTCTCTTTCTCCAGACGGAAAGACATTGATTCTAAAAAAATACTTTAACATTGGTATTGCAGTCGATACACCCAACGGCTTGGTGGTACCAGTCATTCGTGATGTCGATAAGAAAGGGGTTTTTGAACTTTCAGAAGATTTGGCGGCAATTAGTAAAAAAGCGCGTGATGGTAAACTCACTCCAAAAGATATGTCGGGCGCTTCTATGACAATTTCTAGTCTGGGAGGAATTGGTGGAACCTTCTTTACGCCGATCGTTAATTCGCCTGAAGTGGCCATTCTTGGTGTTTCTCGCTCTGCCATGCAACCCGTTTGGAATGGTAAAGAATTTACGCCGCGCTTGATGTTACCAATGTCATTGTCGTATGATCATCGTGTAATAGATGGAGCTTTAGGAGCACGTATGACAACTTTGCTTGGCCAAATTCTTACTGATATGAAACGAACTTTACTGTAATCATTATTATTTTATGCGTCGCTTTTTTCGTAGTGTTAGCGTTCTGTTTTTTGTAACGATCGCTTGTTCATTTTGGGCTTGCGGCAGAAATCTGCCGCAGATACTGCGTGCTGCGGTTGTCAAAGATCCGCAAATTACCGAAGCTCAGGCAAATCAGCGGGTAGCTCAAAGTACATTGGAGCAAACTGAAGCAGGACGTTGGCCTACGTTAAAAGCAGGTTTAAATCAGCCAGTTTTGAATAGTAACGGTAAGTATAAATTTACGCCGGGTGTTGAAGCAGATTGGCGGCTTTATGACTTTGGTGCCACAAATGCAAGTATTGAGCGTGATCGAATCAAAACGCAATATTACAAAAATAAGACCAGCGAGACCGCAGAAGAATTAGCATTCAAAATTGCTTCTGACTATCTGGAAGCATTGAAAGCGCGAGACTCTTTAAAAGTTGCAAAAGAAAATTTGGCGCGTCATGATCATATTGTTAAACAGCTACGTATTATTTTGGAATATGACCCAGGGCGCCGTTCTGAGTTTACGCAAGCACAGGCACGTCAAATCCAAGTACAAGAATCTATTATTAGTTATGAACGGGCATTAGGGTTAGCCTTGCGACGATTGGCACGGTATGTCGATCCGCCCGTTGGTGAAGCAGAACTGACTGATCCTTTCGCAGATGTTCCGATCACAGATCTTCTTTCTCGTTATAGTGTCAGTGAAGAGGATGCGCTTGCGCATCCTAGCTACCGCGCACAAGCTCGAGAATTGGAAAGTATACAGGCTGCCTTAAAAGTGGCAGAGCGTTCACGTTATCCAGCGGTTGGTCTAAAAGCAGAAGCGAATACCAATGATTCAGCTGTTTATTTAACTATGTCGGTTGATGTATTTAATAAGGCAACAGCACCAGGCATTGAACTACAAAAACATCAAGCACAAGCTGCGCAAGCAAAGCTACAACAAGTTTATGACAGTTTAATGCAACGAGCAGAAGTAGCTGCATTACAAATGAGGGAAGATCAGTCGCGTATAGAAGTGAGCGAAGCACAATCACGCGCGTTAGAGCAGGTTGTTGTTGACTATGAAGATCAATTTAAAATTGCTACACGTACATTATTAGATGTAGTAAACGCTTATAGTGAATTGGCCAGCGTTAAGCAACTGCGAGTACAAGCACAATATGACTTAATGCAGGCAAAACTGGAATATCTTTCAGCAACTGGTGGTTTGGCTAGTTGGGCTAAGCTTCCTGATGTGAGTCGCGAAACTGACGAAAAAGCGGTGAAAGAAACACCAGACAAGAAAGAAAAAACAAAGAAGAAAACAAAAGATACTGCACCACCGCCATTAAAATTGACCTCTATTGATGAAGGCACAGAAGAGGCATCAAATATGCAGTTGGAATCGTATGACACGGAAGAACCTGCAGAAGATGAACCATATTATACAGGACCTGAGCAAGTTTTTGTCCGTGTTAGTGATTCTGGAGAACTGTTGTTAGAAAACAAAAGTGGTAATTTACTAAATAATGATGAGGATAATACCTCATGGGTTGCTGATAGTTCCTCTCAAGGGCGGCAACGATGATATTTTCTTGGTTTTTATTGAAGGAAAAGGCATTCCATGCAAGCCTTGCTTGAACATGTTAGTTTATTGACTCGTATTCTGGGAACACCTGTAGCTAGCGTTACACTTGCAACCCTAACACCGCGCGATCAAACAGGAGATTTTGATTATCGTGAGCTTTCTGAAGTTCTCAAATATCAAGGTTTCGATAATTACTTACAAGAACGACCGCTACGTAAAATTCCTAACCTCGCATTGCCGGCTGTTATTTTGCTACGTGATGGGGAAGCGGCTGTGTTAAAACAGATCGTGGATAGTGAAGCATTGCTCGAATTTGCAGGGATAGGCGAGAAACGTATTAGTTTACAAGATCTACAGGCACAATATATTGGTTATACTTGGTTTATAAAACCAAAGGCAGAAAAGGATGTTCGTTCTGAATTGCCAGAGTATGAATTACCAAAAGGTTGGTTTTGGCGTGTCATTTGGCGTTTCCGCCGCTATTATTATCAAGTTATTATTGCGACGTTCATGATCAACTTTTTAGCGTTGGTTAGCTCACTTTATGTAATGAATGTTTATGACCGTGTCATTCCGAATAAATCCATGGAAACCTTATGGGTATTAAGCATCGGCGTTACATTAGCTATTTTCTTTGAATTTATCGCAAAACTTATTCGTGGACATTTGACAGATATTGCTGGAAAAAAAGCGGATTTGATTATTTCTGCAGCGTTATTTCGTCGAGTGATGCAGCTGCGGATGGCAGATAAGCCGGCTTCTTCTGGGTCGTATGCTAATAACCTGCGTGATTTTGAATCAGTACGGGATTTTATGACAAGTGCAAGTTTGCTCGCATTTGTTGATATGCCATTCTTTTTATTATTTATTACGGTAATGCATATGGTAGCTGGACAATTAGCTGTTGTCCCACTATCTATTATTCCTGTTGTTATTCTTGCTGGGGCTTTTGCACAATTCCCTTTAGCTCGTTCTATTAATGAGTCTATGCGTGAGTCTTCACAAAGACAAGGACTAGCGGTAGAAGCTATTGAAGGTGTGGAAACATTAAAAGTAAACAATGCATTCAGCTGGGCGCAGCGTCGTTGGGATTTCTATACTGCTAAAACGGCCGCCTCTAGTATTAAAACGCGTGATATTAGTAATTTTGTAACTAGTTTTTCTGCTGCTGTCCAACAGCTTAATACCGTTATTCTCGTGGTCTATGGTACATATCTTATTCATGCTGAGAATGTGCATAATCGTATTACGATGGGAGCGTTGATTGCTTGTGTCATTCTCTCAGGTCGTGCACTTGGTCCCGTTGGGCAGATTGCAGGGCTTGCGGTACGTTTTCAACAAGCACGTTTGGCGCTACAAGGTGTTAATAATATTACAAAAAGACCTATCGAACGGCATGCGGATAGGCAATATATTACGCTTGACCATCCGCAAGGAAAAATTGAGTTTGAAAATACTACTTTTGCTTATGGAAAAGAAGGGAAGCGTGTTTTAGATAATTTGTCTCTTACCGTTAAGGCAGGAGAGAAGGTTGCTATTCTTGGACGTATTGGTAGTGGTAAATCGACATTATTGAAACTTGCTGCTGGATTGTATGAACCACAAAATGGCATGGTAAGTTTAGATGATGTTGATGAACGTCAGATTGATCCCTATTTTCTGCGTAGCGAAGTAGCATTATTAGCGCAAGCGCCTCGTTTGTTTCTTGGAACACTGCGCGAAAATCTTGATTTGGCTCGGTCAGATGGGTTTTATAGTGATGAAATCCTGCTTAATGCACTGAAGCGTTTTGGTTTGGAGCGTTTAATTCAAAGTCATCCTCATGGACTAGATATGCAGCTTGGGGAGAATGGTGCTGGACTATCTGGTGGGCAACAGCAGATTGTTAGTTTGGCACGTTTAACCTTACGTAACCCACGTGTTGTTTTGTTGGATGAACCGACTAGCGGTCTTGATCAGAATACTGAGCAGCAAGTTTTGCGTGCTCTTGCCGATTGGGTTCGTGGTCGTACTATGATAGTTGTAACGCACCGTCCGCAGATTCTCATGCTGGTGGATCGTATTATTGTTATGGAGCAGGGGCAGATTGTGATGGATGGACCAAAGCAGGCGGTACTGGATAGATTAAGTGGCAAACCAGTGGCAGCTTCATCAGCGACAAATACGGTACATGCAAGCGGTCAAAGCAAGCAAGAAACTATTTGAGGATTCTATGGCAAGGAAAAAACAAAAGTTATCACAAAAAGACCTCAAACTGGTTAGTGACCTTAATGCGGCTTTGCAGGAAGAAAAGCATCGTGGTTTGTGGTGGAGTATTTTTCTTCTTGCCACTTTTCTTAGTATCTTTGTTGCTTGGGCTTATATCAGTCCTTTGGAAGAGGTAACACGTGGACAGGGAGCCGTGATACCGAGTAGCCGTTTACAGGTAATTCAAAGTCTTGATCCTGGTATATTGGCGGAATTACACGTCAAAGAAGGTGATTTAGTCGAAGAAGGCACCATTCTAGTTACCATTGACGATACACGAAGTTCTGCTGTGCTACGTGAGAGTGAAGCAAAAGTGATTAACCTTGAGGCGATGTTGGTGCGTTATCGTAGCGAGGCGTATGACGAACCGCTGAAATTCCCGAAGGAGATGCCTCAAGAATTACAATCGCGAGAAACTTCTGCCTATAAAGCACGACGTCGTTCGCTCGATGAAGCAGTTACAGGATTGCAGCAAAGTAAACGTATTTTGGATGAACAAATCCGTCGTACTAGTGCGATGGTAAAACGCGGTGTTTCTTCGGAAATTGAGCTGTTGAGGATGCAGCGTGAATCTGCTGATCTTGCATTGCAAATTAGCGAACGGCGCAACCAATATAAAACGGAAGCGAATAATGAATTAGTTAAAACGGAAGCTGAATTAGCTCAGGCTCGGGAAAATCTTGCTATGCGTGCTGATCCTGTAGAACGTTCAAAAATCCGCTCTCCTGTACGCGGTATTGTAAATAATATTAAGATTAATACGGTTGGCGGAGTAATTAATGCTGGTCAAGATATTATGGAAATTGTACCGGTGGATGATACTTTGCTTGTACAGGCTTATATTAGGCCACAAGATGTTGCCTTTGTTCATCCGGGGCTAAAAGCCGTTGTGAAACTGAGTGCTTATGACTACGCTATTTACGGTGGATTAGATGGGGTGGTAACGCTAATCAGCCCTGATACGCTTAGTGACGAGCGCCGTCGTAGCGAACTTAATTTGGATGCCAATCAGTCATACTATCGTGTATTAGTTGAAACCAAGGGAAGTAAACTGACTGATAAAAATGGAAAAGAATTACGTATATTACCAGGCATGGTAGCAACGGTAGATATTAAAACGGGTGAAAAAACTGTCTTCCAATATCTAATCAAACCCATAACCCGTATGAAACAGGCATTGCAAGAACGTTGATTCTTTCTGCTTATTATGTGCATTTAAATAGTGTAGTGATATAGCCTGTTGCAACTTCGTTGTACAGGCTATATTTATTTTTGTTAATTTTGTACGGTCTTTAACGACAATGAAATATGGCAAGTTTGTTATTGGCATATTTATCTAAATTTGGAGGAAGTTTCTCATGAGTCATTCTGTGATTACTGTTATCGGCAAAGATCGTATTGGTATTGTGTATGATGTGTCTAAGTTATTAGCTGAGAACAAAATGAATATTTTAAATATTAGTCAGCAGCTAATGGATGATTTCTTCACGATGATTATTCTGGTTGACACTGGGCAATGTCCTAAATCGCGCCAAGATATACTTCATTTATTTGAGGAAGCAGGTCATACGTTGGCATTAGACATTCGAATGCAAGATGAAGATATTTTTAATGCCATGCATCGTATTTAAAGAGGAAAGCTATGATTTCAAGTATCCAATCTAACGAGATTCTCGAAACCGTACGTATGGTTGCACAACAAAATTTTGATGTGCGCACGCTTACTATCGGCATTGATTTGCATGATTGTATTAGCGCTGACCTCTCTATTCTGAATCAAAATATCTATAATAAAATTACACGAATTGGACAAAATTTAGTTTCGACTGCCCATGATCTTTCCGCAAAATATGGCGTACCGATTGTCAATCAACGTATTTCGGTAACGCCTATTGCGCAGATTGCAGCAGCTACTGGTGCTGATTCTTACGTGTCTATTGCACAAACATTAGATAAAGCCGCAAAAGCTATTGGGGTATCGTTTATTGGAGGCTTTTCTACGTTAGCACAAAAAGGGATGACCCCATCAGGTGAAGTACTCATACGCTCTATTCCTGAGGCAATGCGGTGTACGGATATTGTTTGTAGTTCTGTCAATATCGGTAGCACGCGCGCGGGCATCAATATGGATGCTGTGAAATTGATGGGAGAGACTATCAAGCGTACTGCCGAGATAACAGATGAAGGCTTTGGATGTGCAAAGATCGTAGTGTTTTGTAACGCGGTTGATGATAACCCTTTCATGGCAGGCGCTTTTCACGGTTCTGGTGAAGGCGGCGTTATGTTAAATGTTGGTGTCTCTGGGCCAGGTGTAGTGCAGGCAGCCTTAGCGCATTGTGCAGGTAAAAACTTGACGGAGATTGCCGAAATCGTAAAGAAAACGGCTTTCAAAATTACTAGAGTTGGCGAGCTTATTGGGCAGGAAGCTGCTAAACGCCTTAATATTCCTTTTGGTATCTTAGACTTATCATTAGCCCCGACGCCAGCGGTTGGGGATTCAGTTGCACGTATTCTTGAAGCTATGGGACTTTCAGTATGCGGTACTCATGGAACTACAGCTGCTTTGGCATTATTGAATGATGCTGTAAAAAAAGGTGGCATGATGGCATCGAGTGCTGTTGGAGGGCTAAGTGGAGCATTTATTCCCGTTTCTGAAGACGAAGGGATGATTGCGGCTGCGGAATCAGGGATTCTGACATTGGATAAGCTGGAAGCTATGACGGCTGTTTGTTCAGTGGGTTTAGATATGGTTGCTGTACCAGGTCATACGTCTGCCGCTACTATTGCTGGCATTATTGCGGATGAAGCCGCGATAGGCATGATTAATAGTAAAACCACTGCTGTGCGTATTATTCCAGTACCTAGTAAAGATGTAGGTGATAGTGTTGAGTTTGGTGGATTACTTGGATATGCGCCGATTATGCCAGTGAAAGAAGGCTCGTGTGAGGTATTTGTTAATCGGGGAGGGCGTATTCCTGCGCCTGTACAATCCTTGAAAAATTAATGGTGAGACGAATGATTAGTTTGGATATTGATCTTATTATATCGCAATATCTAATGTGATAATGGAAAGTATCTGTTTTAATCTCATATTGATATGATGGATAAAAATCAGAATTTCAAGGAATAGCTTATTTATCGTGTAGACAAGAGTTATTCTGAATAATGCTACTTATCAAGAAACGTTTTCTACGATTCTATTAAGTTTATAGGGATAAGAAAAGATAGATTTTGTTTTCCAGAGATAATTAAAAGAGCTTATTAAAATATTAGCATACATACTATTTTTCTTTTCTTGCAACATATGGATAAATTCATCTATTCCAATAGATAATTAGATTGAAATATTATAGTTGCTATTGCTGTATTGTTTACGTCAATTTTATATTAAACTTAAAAATATCAATGGAACACTAAAAATAGCTAATCTTCAATGTCAATAATTTAAAGATGATATTAAGAAAATAGTTATTCTAATTTGGTAAAAATCTATACTCGTCACTCTTAATGAATAACAAGGGTATTATAGGTTTTTCGCGGACTATATATATAGAATAGTACTGTTGATGTAAAAGTGAGCTCATGAATACGCTACTAATGGAATCAATAATATTAATGCTATATTTCAGTAGGGTGTATTCGAACTATTTCATTTAGATAACTAAGAAAAATAAAGATTACTCATAATCTCCTAACTAAATAACTCGACTTTCGACAATTGCTATCTTATTCTTATTTATTAC
>JAUMZX010000046.1:721-11923 GCA_030527905.1 Cardiobacteriaceae bacterium | reverse complement strand
TTGGGCATCCATGCAAAAAGGAAAAGTGTAAACAACGCGATTAATTCTTACACATTAAAGATGTTTACAATAAGAATAATGCGGCAACTATTGCTGCGATAACACCATAAATAAACATAGGAATAGCGGTTTTCTTGATAATAGCGCCTTCTTGATTTTGTACATTGAGTACTGAGCAGACGGCAATAATATTATTAATACAAACCATATTACCCATGGCACCACCAACAGATTGTAATGCCAGCGTACTATTTGTGGATAAGCCAACTTTATCCGCAATACTATACTGAATACTGCCAAAAGTAAGGTTAGAAACCGTATTAGAGCCAGAGAAGAAAGCGCCGATTGCGCCAAGATAGGAGGCAAAATATGCCCAATTTGCTCCTGTCATGGTTGCAAAGCTATTACCAATAATTTTTACCATAGATGTTTCTCCACCAATCATCATAAATTTCATCATGACAAGAGCACCAAAAAGCGCAAGTAATGGTTTAATCGTTTGTTCCAAAGTGGTGTAGTAAACTTTAAAACTATCTCGAAAACTGGTACGGAAAATAATTAATGATAACCAAACCGTGATCACAAAAGGAATGAAAGCGGGAACGTACAGTGTTTTATATGATTCATTAACCCCTTGCCCAAAGATATTTTTAAAGCTAATAATTAATGCACGACTCACTTCAAAGTCACACACACCTAAATGTAGTGTGAACAATGGCGTTACATCATTGAGCAGCGCTTTTATGCCAAGTTCGTGAATGCGAGTGACAATAAGGATAAGCATCAACATGCCCAGCGGCATTAAAGCTTTCAGTACGGTTGCTGTTTCCAATTTTGAGTATGCAACGTCTTGTTTTATTTTTTCTAAACCAATACCATGATTCGCCAGAAAGACAGAAAGCAACAGGCCAATACCGCCACCCACTAATGAGGGGAATTCATAATTGACTTGCGCTAATAATAAATAGGGAATCGTACAGGCAAGGATACTGAGATAGATAAATCCGATATTTTTCCGAATTTCAGCCCAGCCTGTAATAAAGCGCAAGGCTATCACTGGCACGATAAAGGCTGCAACAAAATGCATAAGCCCCGTTTCTTTTCCGATTTGCAGGATATCTGCATCACTCAGCAAATT
Organism: Cardiobacteriaceae bacterium; assembly: GCA_030527905.1. Taxonomy (GTDB): domain Bacteria; phylum Pseudomonadota; class Gammaproteobacteria; order Cardiobacteriales; family Cardiobacteriaceae; genus Cardiobacterium. The sequence continues at coordinate 10,785 of JAUMZX010000046.1, read as the reverse complement.
GCTATCTTTCAGCTGCCCAAAACCAAACCATGTTGGCGTACCTACGGCGCCAAAAGATACTGGAACGGAATTCATGACCAGTGTAAAGACAGCTACTTGCATTGGTTTGAAGCCTAAGCCAACCAATATGGGGGCTGCAATTGCGGCAGGCGTACCAAACCCGCTTGCCCCTTCAATCATAAAGGCAAAAGCCCAGCCAATAATCATCAACTGCGCGACAGGATTCTGGTTAATATTCCCAAGCCATTGTCGAATCACAGTAATGCAGCCGGTTGCTTCCATCATGCGGTTAAAGAAAATCGCACCGAAAATGACGGTAATGGGTGTTAACGTTGCCACAACACCCGCCGCCGCATTGGCGTTGAGCGTCATAAAATCGTTTTTAAAATAAAAGAGCTGTAGTAAATAAATAAAGAACGCCACCCCGGGTAATGCGATATACGACGGTACACTGTTCTTTTTCACCATCAGCCAAATAAGCAGTATGACCGGAAAAATACTGAGAATGAGCGGTAAGTATTGATTAGCATTTTCCATAGACTCTCCTTGAATTAAGTTCGTCCCCGTAGTTAAAAGAAAAGGGCGGTTACTATTCCGCCCTTCGTTTTATCAATATGTTCCTTCCACAAGAATGTCTTTACCGACTTTTTTAATATCTGTATGCCCGCAGAAAGCCATGGTCGTATCCATCTCGTTGTAAATAATTTCCAAACAACGACGCACGCCATCTTCACCATAAGCACCAAGTCCATAAAGGAAAGATTTGCCAATCATGGTTCCCCTTGCACCCAGCGCAACCGCTTTCAGCACATCTTGCCCACTAACGATACCACTATCGAGCCATACCTCAATTTTGCTGCCCACAGCAGAAACGATATCCGGTAATACTTTTATCGTTGACAACGCGCCATCAAGTTGACGCCCCCCATGGTTAGAAATCACCATCGCATCTGCACCACTTTGCGCTGCTTTTTCCGCATCTTCTGTAGTCATAATGCCTTTAATAATGAGCTTGCCACCCCATAAATCCTTAATACGCGCCACATCATCCCAACTCAAACGCGGATCAAACTGTTCGCTTGTCCATGATGACAGCGAAGATAAATCGGAAACATTTTTTGCATGACCAACGATATTGCCGAAAGTACGGCGCTTCGTTTGCAGCATATGCCAGCACCATTCCGGCTTGGTCATCAAATTGAGCATATTCGCAATAGTCGGTTTTGGCGGCGCGGACAAACCATTCTTAATATCGCGATGACGCTGCCCAAGGACTTGCAAGTCAGCCGTCAGCATCAGCGCCGAGCACTTCGCTTCCTTGGCGCGCCGAATCAAATCTTCCATAAATTCGCGATCACGCATGACATATAACTGAAACCAGAACGGTTTACTGGTATTCGCTGCGATATCCTCAATAGAACAGATAGACATCGTCGAAAGCGTAAAAGGAATACCAAATTTTTCGGCCGCTTTGGCAGCAAGAATCTCACCATCGGCATGCATCATGCCCGTAAACCCCGTAGGCGCAATCACAACTGGCATATGCACTTTTTCGCCAATCATTGTGGTTTCTAGCGTACGGTTAGTCATATCAACCAGTACACGTTGGCGGAATTTAATAGGATCAAAATCGCGTGTATTGTGGTGCAGGGTACTCTCCGTCCAAGAACCAGAACGAACATAATCAAAAAACATACGGGGTACTTTGCGCTCTGCGACACGGCGCAAATCTTCAATATTCGTCATTTTGCTTAGATTACGGGACATAAATCCTCCGTTTTATATAAATGAAAAACATAATCTTTTGCTATCGTCTGAAGACAACTGCATGATGGATTACTGTATGCAGTATAAAATATATTTATTCGTATTTTAACTTAAGGTTGTTTTTACACGAGGTTATAAACCTAGTCTAATAACGTTTTAAAACGAGAGGCTTGCGCTATCATCTCTTTATTTAAAGACCTCTTTTGACCTAGGCTTGATATGATGGATTACATTCAGAATTGCAGCGTCATAGCCGATCTACTCGGTGAAAAACGGATTGAAACAACAAATACCGACCTTCCCTCTTGTTGCATCATTCGATTGATGGATAGGCAAAATAGTGGATAGCCACACATCATGAAAATAGAACCATTCAAAAATAACGATATTTTCCTCAATACCCGGATACGCGCAACGCTCCGGTCATTTTTCATCCTTAAAGAATCCTGAGTAGCTATCTGTATATCCATCAAATTTTGGCCTAAACTCACACAATAGCGACAAACCAAGCAAAGGTCGCGAGAGTGTTTTTTTCCAAACCATTCACAACAAAAGATACCGTGCTGAATACCTCTATGGAGTGCGAATATATAAGCGCCATATTTGTCTGCCGTCTTACTGTCTTATCGTTATAATTAATAACTATGAAATACAGCACACTGCACCACCAGCAAGAACAGCGTTTTTCTCGCTTGTTGCGATACTTACAACAACACTACCGACAACAGATTGATTTATATCGCCTTGCGGAAGAAGCGCGGTTATCACCCTACCATCTACATCGGCTTTATCGCAAAGTCATGGGAGAAACAATACACGATACTTTGAAATGGACACGTCTATATCAAGCAGGATGGTTGGTGCGGCATACCGACAAAGAATTGAGCGATATTGCCCGAGCAACAGGTTATGCCGGTAATACCCAATCATTCACCCGCATTTTTCGCCAACAATACGGCATGACGCCATCGGATTACCGTCAATACGTCCCTATCCCCTATCCCATCACACAAATGGTGCGGCAACCGTTATCTGTGGGCATGATAAAACACCATGGCTATTGCCAGAATCTTGGTAATACCTTCTACCAGATGGAAAGCCTCCTGCGCTTACGAGGTTGCTATACTTCGACTACTCGTGCCTTCTCCATCCACAGCTCAACCGATCATATGACGATAAACTCGCATGCCGTCGCAGCAACGCTGGCAGATGAACAAATTACAGCGCCGCTAGAAAAAGGAGAGATTGCCGGCGGCACCTATGCCGTCTTGCACTATCAAGGTACGTACGCCGAATTGGAATACACCTATGATTGCTTTCATCATCAATGGCTCGCAGCTGCCGGATGGCGCGCCGCGAACCGTCCTTCCATTATAGAATACCTTGTCACCTGTTTTGCCTGCGCACAACAAACCGTCGCGGATATTTGCATCCCACTGGATACATAACATCGCATCCTTAACGCCGTATTCCCTTTAGCGCTTTACCCGAACACTTACAATGCACAACCAGCCGAGCACACGCTCGCATCACCGCAACCACCACATACATTCGGTGTCTAAGATAAAGCCATTTCTAACCGCCATAACAAAGCGGAACCTTTACCTTTTATCTCGTTCTTAAGAGATCTTTAAGACAGTGCAATATCATATTGCCCATAGCGATACCCAGCGTCCACTTGCAAACGAATTGGTATTTTCAATAGCGCCTGCAAATCAGAGAACGTCAACGATTCCTCCTCACGGATAAAATCAATCAAATCCAAACCAGCGACAATCGTCATCATCTTCGGTGCAAAATCGCGTGCTTCTCGCATCAAATCGCGGAACAGCTCATAGACAATCGTTTCAATCGTCTTCACATAACCACGTCCCTGACAAGCGGGGCATGGCTCACACATTACCTGCCGCAAACTTTCACGTGTACGCTTACGCGTCATCTCAATAATGCCCAAGGGAGAGATTGGGCTGATGGTGTACTTACTGCGATCATTGGCAAGCGCCGTCAATAGCGCCTCCATCACGCCTTGCTGGTGCTCCGGCGTATTCATATCAATAAAGTCCAACATGATAATCCCGCCCAGATTGCGTAGCCTTAACTGGCGGGCTATCGCGCGTGCCGCTTCAAGATTCGTCTTATATATCGTATCGTCCTGTGAAAGCTTGCCAACAAAAGCGCCGGTGTTAACATCAATTGTCGTCATGGCTTCGGTTTGGTCGATAATCAAATAACCGCCGGACTTCAGACTTACATGCCGCTTCAAGGCCAAAGAAATCTCTTCCTCAATGCCATAACGATCAAACAAACTGCGATCACCGTTATAAAGCTCCAGCCGCCCCGCTTCCATCTCTAGCAAAAAATTACCGGCAAACGCCTTCATCTGCCGATACGCCTCCGCATGATCGACAATAACTCGCCGCACACCCGGCGTAACAAAATCACGCAATACCTTTTGATACAGCGGCAACTCGCCATAAATCAGCGTCCCGGGTCGCACCCCCCTATGCTGCTGCAAAATAGATTCCCAAACCCGCTGCAAATACTGCATATCGGCACGCATCGCCCACACATCCGCCGATTCAATCGCCGTACGAACAATAAAACCGCCTTCCCTACCTTGATGAAAACCTGCCACGACCTCGCGTAGATTCTGCCGTTGCTCCTCAGAAGCAATCTTAATGGAAACGCCAATTTCATCCGCGTTAGGGAGAAATACCAGAAAACGCGACGGAATCGAAATCTCCATCGTCAACCGCGCGCCTTTACTACCAAGCGGGTCTTTCAGCACTTGCACAAGTAGCGATTGCCCTTCCCGTAAAACATCGCTGATGCGCTCCGGTGGCTTATCACCACGCCTAACCACATTCTTCACATGTAAAAAGCCGGCGCGCTCCAAGCCAATATCAATAAAAGCCGCGTCCATGCCGGGCAGTACTCGCTGCACCTTGCCCTTATAAATATTGCCAACAATCCCACGTTTACGTTCGCGCTCGACGAAAATATCCTGCAACACCCCATCTTCCAGTAATGCTACTCGGGTTTCATACGGGGTATGGTTAACCAGAATTTCCGTCGTCGCCATTTCCATATCAGCTCCCTAACGCCTGTAAAAACTCGCTACTGCAACCCAATGCGCAAAACCCTTGCCACAGCGCCTGTAGCGGCAGTCCCACCACATTGTAAAAATCGCCCGTAATCGCCGACACCAACACACCACCGCGCCCTTGAATACCATAAGCACCGGCTTTCCCTACCGACTCGCCACTGGCCAAATACGCACGTAACAGCGCATCAGGATGCTCGGGCATCGTAACGCTACTACAAGCAACATGCGTGAACACTTCCTGCCGCCAACGCATAGCTAATCCAGTAAATACCTGATGTTGCCGCCCTGAAAGCGTACGCAGCATCGCCAGCGCCTCGGCATTATCTTTAGGCTTACCGAGAATCGCGCCATCACAGGCAACAACCGTATCTGCCGCAATCAACAGGGCATCAGGAAAATCCGGCTGCACGGCTTCCGCTTTGGCGCACGCCAAACGGATAACCAAATCTGGTGCAGCTTCATCGGGTTGCGGGGCTTCATTGACCGCAGGTTCAGCCGTTGTAAAGTCTAACCCTAGCATCTGCAAAAGCAGCGCACGTCGGGGCGAAGCAGAAGCAAGAACAATATGCATAAGCGCTCTCTAAAAAACCTACCAACATTATATCGCCGCATTTTGTCGCCGTCCTGTCCCTTGCATCGCAGAAACCATACACACGCACGATAGCGCACAACGGCGCGGATTGCGCTTTACACAGAAAAAAGAAGCAGCATCAATCGTTTATTGCAACGCAGTAACCCGCTTCTCTTAGCTATCTCGCGATCAGCAGAACGGCGTATCTTTACCGCCAGCCATGTGGCAACTATTTTGTTGGATGCTTTGCTGTCTCCTACTCACATCTTCATCCCGCATGGCAAAGCGGCAACGCGTATTCATGAATCCATATGAGTGTGGTGATGATTGCCTAATGTCAGTCATGCTGCGGCTATATCGTCGATGACTGCTGTGGTGCGAGATAAAGTGGCGCGCGGAGTGAATAAATCTGTCGGCGTTATTCATGCCGACATTATTGCTGCGTTGACTGCACGAGACATGGCGCCAGAAAGTGCTGTGATCACGCTCCGCGATAGGGATATTTTGCACGCACTGCGTGATGACAAACATCAGCCTTTGCCGGTGGAATTTTGGCGCAATATCGCAGATTACATTCTTGCACCAGAATCAGTGTTATTGATGAAAAATGAAAAGCCGCCTGTATTGCTTTATGTGTACGATTTAGGCGGTGATAAAGGTAAAGTGGCGCTCAAAATGGATTATGAGATAGAGGTGAGAGCAAGAGAAGGTAGACGTAAAATTCGTGGGAATATCCTACGTACCGGATCAATGCTCTACACGGAGAAAGAAATTGAAAGCTTGAAAGGTCATATTGAAATATGGAAAAAGTAACGGGAGTGCTGAAGCAGGCGGGATTCGAACCCGCACTATGCGAAAAGGCAGAACGATGATTTACCCCGTTGTATAAACCGTCGTCCCTTAAGCCAAGTCGCCCACTCACCTTAATTGGGCCCTTCGCTCCAGCACGTGCAATCAGTATAACGCAAAAAAATCATGGCAACACTAACGATTACCGACCCGCGCTTAATTAGTCATCTCAACAGATAGCACTCCGCGCTCCATGCGTCGTCTCGTCCTATGGAACGTACGATTTTTCTCATTAGTAGCAAGCGCTCGTTTCCATCAGGGTCGCGCTATTTGTTGGATGCTTTGCTGTCTCCTATTCTCATTTTCATGCCGCATGACAAAGCGGCAACGCGTATTCATGAATCCATATGAGCAAGTCGATAATTACCTAAGGCCAACCATAGCGCACCAGCAGTTTTTCTTCAGCAACCATCTGGCTAGTTACCGTTACGGCTCTTCAACTTGCGATGCACTAACCGCCTAACTTGTCCGCCATTTCCTGTAAGCGTTTTGCTGAGACTTTCATGCCACTACCGAGTTCTTGCGCGAAAGTCTGGATACGATACGCTTCAACAAGACGGGCATATTCGCAAAGGGCGGTCAGGCGCGCCGCATCCGTACCACGCGGTGGTTCTTCTGTTATCCGCGTCATTCCTAGCGCTTGCAGCGCTTGCCGCAATTTATCTTCCCATGGGGTCATTTCCTGTTGCCGTTGCAGGTCTTTAAGCGGATCAAGTCGGCTTTTTTCCAGTCGTTTCAGCGTGGCATTAAGCACACGCTCAAGCAATTCAAGATCTGCACTGGCAGTCTCACGAATAAACTCTGGATAAAGCAGGCGGGCAAGGTGTTGCTCAATATCAGCACGAATGGCCGGCTGCTTCAGATTTTGCAGTTGTTGTTTAATCTCGCTATACGCTGTCAGGATACGTAGAAGGCGGGCGGCTAGTTCGTTTGCTGCCGGAATAAGTTCATGTTCGCCGCGCTGCAGTGCTTTTTCATAGGCCGCACGGCTACGTGGTATGCCGTTTGATAGACAGACGTGTTCCAATAAACGGACAATGATGTCGTCTGCCAATGTGCTGTCGCTGCCAATTTTGCGGTAGTACAAAGCCATTTTGGTGTAATCCGGCAGGTTTTTCCGCAAATATTTAATTTTCGTTTGTAGTTGCTCTGCCAACAATGAGCTGACGGCGTGACGGTGCGCCTGCGCAGCTTGATAAGGGTCATCGTGTAAACGTAACTGTCTTCCGTTTTCTGTCAACGTCAAAGCTGGATAACCGATAATACCGTTCGATAAGGTTTCTTGTTCCGGCAATTCATCCCATAACCATTCGTGAATCGGCGCATCACTGGCATAACGGCTCTGGCTGCGACGACGAAACTGTGCCGCAGCGCTATCCCCATATTGCGCTTGTAAGGCAGCTAAATCGCGGCTTTCGGCTAACGGCTGGTTTTTGTTATCCAGTAGGCGGTAATTCATGCGGTAATGATCGTCAATTTTGCTTTCATCAAAGGCGTCCAGTGGAATATCCGTTCCTTTGATGGCACGTATCGCCTCGCGTATGGCATGGTGCAACGGCTGATTATCATCTGCTATCCGTTCGCTCACTGCATGCGCAAAGGTAGGAATAGGGACAAGCTGCCGCCGCCATACTTTAGGCAAGGCGCGTAATAAGGCTTCAACTTTAGCCGGCAACATTGCCGGCACAAGCCGTTCAAAGGATTGCGCCTCCAAAGCATTTAACGCCGGTAGCGGAATCAGTACCGTAATACCGTCAGCCTTTCCTCCCGGTTCAAAGTGGTATTCAAGCGGTAATTTCTGTCCCTGCACATGAATACTGCTGGGATAATCCGCTTCGCTGATGGTTTCATCGCTCAACAACAAATCGCTTTCCTGCATGGCAAGGGTTTGTTCGCCATGTTTTCTCGCCCACTGTTCAAGGGTGACGGTGCTGTGTACGTTTTCTGGTAAACGCGCGAAATAGAAAGCCGCTTGTTGTTGTTCGTCAGCGAGGATGCCACGGCTACGCGTTTTGTGCTCGCGCTCTTCCAGATTGCTAATGAGCGCACGGTTCTCGGCAATAACCTTCAAACGCGTGCGAATATCGCCGCTGACAAGCGCTTCATGCACAAAAATTTCGTGCGCCAACGCTGGATCATGAGGGGCGAAAGGTACTCGCCGTCCAGCCACAATGGGCAATCCATATAAAAGCGTCGTTTGCGAGGCCATGACATTACCCGCTTTTTTTGACCAATGCGGGTCTGCATAGTTGTGTTTAACGAGGTGGGCAGCAAGATTTTCCAGTTCGGCAAGCTGTATGGGCGCACAAGTGCGGGCGTAAGTTCGCTGCGTCTCAACAATGCTTGCCGCCATGATGGCTTGCGGTGGTTTTTTTGCCAATACCGAGGCGGGGAAAATGCTGAAGTGGCTATGTCGTGGTCGCAGATAGTCGCGGCTTTGCTCGTCCCATAAGCCAACCTGATCAAGAAAACCAGCGAGTAAGGAGCGGTGTAACGTTTCAAGCTGCGGATTATCATAAGCAAGGCGCCCTTTCGCGCCATCCGGTAAATCATCACGGCGCGGCACAACTGCCGTCACAGTTTCCAAACGCAATTTCTGCTCGCGACAATCGCGCAATAATTGATTCACAAGCTCACGCCACTCACGCATTCGTTGCGGGTGCAAGTAGTAACTTTTACACCATTGCCGTAACCGATTGTTACTGGCCTGCCGCCTTTCATGTTGATACGCGGCAAACAGATTCAGCAACGTTTGGAAATCGCTCTGTTTATCGGCAAATTCGCCTTGTTTCTGGTCAGCACGCGCTTCTTGTCCGAAGGGACGTTCACGCGGGTCTTGAATGGAAAGCGCGGCAATCAGAATAAAGGCATCTTGCAGGCAGCCACTCTGTTCGGCAGCAAAAACGATGCGCGCAAAACGCGGATCAACTGGTAGGCGTGCCATCTGTCGCCCAAGTGGCGTTAAGCGGCGCTGCTCATCGGTAGCTTTGAGTTCAAAGAGTAGACGATAGCCATCATTGATTTGTCGGGCATCGGGCGGATCAACGAAAGGGAAATCGGCAATATCACCCAGCTTGAGCACTAGCATTTGCAAAATAATCGCGGCCAAATTGGTACGCAAAATCTCCGGTTCGGTGTAGGGAAGACGCTGTTGATAATCTTCCTCGCTGTATAAACGGATACAAATCCCCGATGATGTACGCCCACAACGTCCCGCCCGCTGATTAGCCGCTGCCTGAGAGATTGCTTCGATAGGTAAGCGCTGCGTTTTAGTGCGCAGGCTATAACGACTGATGCGTGCCGTTCCTGTATCAATAACCGCTTTAATGCGCGGTACCGTGAGTGAAGTCTCCGCCACGTTGGTCGCCAAGACAATACGACGCGCACCTTTCGGATGAAAAACCGCCTGCTGATCTGCTAATGAAAGACGACCAAAAAGCGGCAGAATATCGGTATCGCGTAGCTGTTCACGTCGCAAACGATCGGCTGCTTCGCGGATATCCCGCTCGCTTGGTAGAAAAACCAGAATATCGTTCCTGCCATGCTGATCCAACTCGGCAACCGCACGCACGATGGCCTCCGGCGTATCTTCATCCTCTGTGGGCGGGCGATAGCGAATTTCCACCGGATACGTACGCCCACTCACATTTAATACGGGAGCATGGCCAAAATGTTTGGCGAATTTTTCCGCATCAATCGTGGCGGAAGTAATAATAATCTTCAAATCCGGACGTCGCGCGGCTAAACGATGCAGATAACCCAATAGGAAAT
>JAUMZX010000046.1:0-711 GCA_030527905.1 Cardiobacteriaceae bacterium | reverse complement strand
AGACTACGCTCATGCGCTTCATCCACAATAATGACTTCGTAACGAGAGAGATATGGATCTGAAAGCGTTTCAGCAAGCAGCATTCCGTCTGTCATCAACTTAACAACCGTATTCTCGCTGCACTTCTCATCAAAACGCACCTGATAGCCAACGGCATCACCAAGCGGCACTGCAAGTTCCTCAGCAATACGAACAGCAACACTGCGCGCCGCAATACGACGCGGTTGCGTATGCGCTATCATGCCACGCGCGCCCAACCCAAGCGCTAAACAAATTTGTGGCAATTGGGTAGTTTTTCCAGAACCCGTCTCGCCACTAATAATGACAACCTGATGCTCATGAATCAAACGGCGTATCTTATCCTGCACCGCTAATACTGGCAGATTCGCATTCAGCTTTGCTTGCGGTAACGCGGCATGTCGCCTTGCCACAGCCTCAGCAGAAGCCGCGAATTGCGCGGAAAAACGCGTCCGCATACGATCAACGGGTTGCCCACGACGTTCACGTTCGCGCATTTGACGATACAGTTGTTGTAGCGCGTGGCGGTCTTGGCTGCGGACAGTAGAAAAATCAGGTGCGGTCATGATGCAAAAGGTCGCTTAGAAAAGTCCGTATTATAACAACCGCCCTCGACACCGTGCGTCATCACAAACACCGAGACCTGTGCAAAACCCTCCAACTCATCCACGCATTCATTTTTCAACACAAATG
>JAUMZX010000045.1 GCA_030527905.1 Cardiobacteriaceae bacterium | reverse complement strand
ACGATAACAAAAATGATAAATCTTACCGTCTGACATAACCACTCCACCAGTTAAAGTATGCAATGCTGAAGCCTTCTCATCTACATAAATCACATCTATGTCTCCCATTTGTGACATATATTGACGAACTTCTTCTAGATAAATTGGATGGAATTTTTTACTTTTCTGGTGAATCTTTCTCATGGTGTAAATACCATAGGCAGTCGAAACTCCTAGTAGTAAAATCTTAGCCACACTAAATTTTTTTATCTTCATAATTCTTATTTTAACACAAAAAAGCATGATTTTATACTGATAAAATATTAATGTTGTACCACTCAATACCAAAAAAACAAGCCTTTTCGTTCGATAAACAAAGCTTGTTTTATTTGATTTGAGATAACATTATAAATCATTAGTCTTTGAAATAGGGAGTTAATGGATGATATGTACAAATCGATTTAATGGTTGTGGTTAATTTGTATTATCCAAACAAAATACAACTACTTTCTTACGAGTACATACTTCCTGTACCTTTTAAGCTAATGCCATCATACTATCGACAATTACTTTTCTAGTAAAATAACCATCTTTAATAAGTCCTGACACAAATTTTATATTATTAACCATTTGATTATATTGTTCATCTGTGCAAGACTGTACAGCTCTATTAGCCTCTTCTAAACTAGACACAACAATTCCTAGACCCTTTTCCTTAATATAATCTACATTAGAAATCGTCTCAGGAATCACAACTGGTATACCTGCAGCTAAATAACAAGAAAGTTTGTAAGATAAATTCATTTCATAATATTCTGGGCACTCGCCAGTTTCCCATACCAATCCAAATCCACCCTTAGACAATTCGATTAAAAGTTCAGATTTTTCTTTCCATCCTTCGTGTATAAATTGATGAGGAAGTGTGATTTCTTTTTTAGAAAAAACATGAAGTGGTGTTTCAAAGTTCCAATGATATAGTTCAGGAAAACGTGTTGGATTACCTGGGAAAAAGAGTTTTTTGAGATGTTGAGGTTGATATAGCTCAACATTATGCGTAAAGTCCCACATCTTTTGAATAATGATATTTTTCACAGTCATTCCCTTTTCAATCAAAAAATCTCTCATTTTTTCAGATGGTACAATAACGGCATCTGCCTTATTATACATTTCAATATAGACCGGTAATAAAAATGCATTCTGAGCAAACATTAGAGGCGGAATATCATGAATAAAGATGACTAGCTTAGCTTGATAAAGTTTTAAGCGGTTAATAAAATCGGTATCCCATTCATTATTGTTCCAAGACGGACTTTGAAAAAAAAACAACATCTCCAAATCCCCAGCCCGCTACAATCCCATCAAAGCGTGCACTTTTTTCTGGCCAAGGCTCTTGAGAATGATCATAGAAGAAGATAGAAAATTCGTTAGCTCCAAAAGTCTTTGCAATCTCTGTACTTGTATTTTGAGCCATCAAAGCAATACTTTCTTTAGCCATACCATATAAATTTGTAAAATGTATTCTCATTATTTCCTACCTGTTAATTGTTTAAATTACTTATGATTTGACTATTATAAGTTTGATCTTCTATAAAGTCAATATCCTTATCATAATTATGCTCTGCCATATGTTTATGGTTTAGTTTAACCTTATGAGCGGCTCCCATTTTGAACCATTCATACTCAGAATAAACATGACTAGTATCTATCGTTTGATAACCTTCAAGACTTAGATTACTATACCGTCTTAAAATAAAAATAGAACCATACAAATCTTCCTAACATAAACTTTGATACATATCTTTGTAATGTCCTACTAAAATTGAATTAATTTAGCCAAATATATTAATAATGTAATTCTGTAATCCTATACTTCACATCATCAAAAATACACGTAACATCTCTAAAAACTAAAATCGTATAGCATATATAAAAAGATGACCAAAAAGAAAAGAACTGAGGTTACTAAAGTTAGGACTTTGACAAAGGTATTTGAACGCCAATAATTAGGTTTTCCAATATTACTTGTCGCATCATTAGATAATGTTGGAAGTTGTCTAGGTTGTATGGTTACTAAAACAATCAATGTCAATGAAATAATAAAAGTAACAGCAATAAATAATATTTCCATACCAAACTACCTCAATAAACTAAATAGCGTAAACAGTAAACCGACTAAAATAACAATCCCTAATGACACACTAAACACATTGTTAATTTTATCTGCTCTCGATAGTTTTTCTTTTTCTGGTGGTTTACGCTTTAAATTATCTAATTTTCCTTCGATATCTTGATAGAAAATATCCTTATCATCTTTAGCCATTATATTTCCTCCAAAACGGTTGATAACTCAAACTGGAATATTTCTACAGTTAAGGCATCTCCTTGTTTTTGTTGCTGCTGGATATAATCAGATATTACTGATTTACTTGCCAATACTTCCTTGATTTTATCTGCCATCTGTTTGACATTTTCCTTATCAAAAATGAGACTCTTAGCAACATACCTAGAATTATGTAGTGTTTGAGAAAAACTAAAAATTAACATATTGTTTTCAAAACTACGACGACTCACATCCATAACCTCAGCATAGTAGTTAATATCCAATAGTAAATCTGAGGTTTCAAAAATGTAATCAATTCGTTCTTTATCGATATTCTGATAAAGAATAACGTTAGAAAATTTAATCATATCCATTAATTTTTGAGACATTTCAGTTTTTGCAGCAATTCTAAATGTAACTTCTTGTAATTCTTGAACCAATGTCTCCAAACCTTCAATTTCATCCGAGTTAGTAAAGATAAAGGCGTCTTTATTTGATTGGTTCTGACGTCTAAAGTCATAAATATAACCTAAATTACAAATACGATACTTTTGCTCAGATGAGACTAATGTTAACATCTTTTCATAAGTATCTTGATTTGGTACAACAATCCTTTTTGTACGATGCTGCTCATTATTTAAAATCAATGACATGTTTCCTGGAATCTCATTTCCAATTTGTTCTTGCCAAAAAAGAATATCTTTCCCTTCTTGATGAGGTAATGTATGTGACACCAAAAATGAATACGATAAAGTATTGTAAAAAATCTGACTATTATCCAAATTTAAGTAATCAATAAAAAATTTAATATAATCAATTTTACCATGGAAAATATGCATGTTCTCATTTTCGAGGGTTAAAATAATATTTCCTGTTACATGATTTTCAACTAGAATTTCTTGATTATTAGCATTGAAGTATGTTGTGATAAGATGTTGTCCATCATTTGCTACAGTCGTCTGAGCAAAAACATTACCAAATTTATCATATCGGTCAATTTGATAAACCTTTTCATCCTCATCTAACCACTCTACCATTTCAACAATACGGTTATTACTATCGCTATGATACTGAATTCGAGCTTGCTCTTTTTCATAGTTTTTTATTCTAGCCGAACCACCATCACCAGAAATTTCCCAAAAATCAGGTGTTTTAACTTCATTAAAGAAGCAACCTCTCTCAATATTTTTTTTATTATTTAAAAAATATGTATAAGGAGAAATAACATCATCTGGTAAAAAGCCATTCGCTTCAATAACAATTGTCTGTTGTTGATAGCCTGATTTTTTTAATGATTCATGTAAATCTCGTGTTTGCTGAGAATAATTATCAAATAAATTAATCATTTAGGACCTCTTCTATTAAATTTGACCAAGCTAATTCAACTTGACTTGTTAAAAATTTCTCTGCAACTTTATAGGATGTTTGTTGCATGTTTTCTAATTGGTTATCTTGATAAATTTTAATAATTTTATCTGCAAAATCAGTTGCAATGTGCTCTATCACTTGGCGTTTTGGTTTCTCAATCAGATAGCCATTTTTACCATCTATAACGAAGGTTTGATTTCCATAAGGAACATCAAATCCTATAATAGGTAAGCCAGAGCCAATTGCTTCCATTAAGGTTAAGCCGAATCCTTCACTTGTAGAAGCTGATAAGTAAACGCCATAATCAGCATAAATATCTGTTAAATCTTTATGACCTTTTAAATGAATATAATTTTGAGCAGAATACTTCTCAATAAGTTGTCCAATCTTCGTGCGTTCTCCACCTTCACCATAGATATCAAAGCGTAATTCAGGAATTACCTTTTTAGCTTTCACAACTCCTTCTACAAGCCAATCGATATGTTTTTCAGATGCTAGCCTTGATGCCGTAATCATAGCAAAAGATTCCCGATTATCCTTAGGATATTTCAATTCATCTAAACTGCCAACAGGAATGGTATAAATTTTTGGTCGGTGGTGCGTATATTTCTTAAACTGTTCTGATAAAACCTCATTTTGTCGGTCAGTAGCAACTATAAAGAAATCTACCTTATCTGCATTGGAAAATTGATAATCATAATAATTATTCCATAGAATATAATGTTCATCCGTCACATTTTCACTAAAATGCTCTGCATGAACTACAACACCTAAATGAGCTTTTTGTGCCTCTTCAAAAACTGCCTGTCCAATACCAGTTTCACGATCTAAAATAATAATATCTTCTTTAGTTAATCTTAATGATTCTAAGAAATATTTAATTAGAGCTTGTTTCCCATAGATAATTTTATTTGGAAAACGATAAATTTCACGTCCATTATCCGTTATCATGTCATATGACACTGAACCATCTTCATTATAAAATCTTCTTTGGAAGAGTGTTGCTTGATTATCCTTAGGAATAAAGTATTCTGTACAATATCTTGTATAAGAGAAATAGTCTTTACGAATTAAAATTCCTTTAGAAACAAATTCAACATACTCAACAAACTGACTATTCTCATTTCGTAAGTAACATGTGATAAATTTTTCTTCTGAATCATAGAAGAAGCGATAAACTTTTCCTGATTTTTCACGTCTATTTGGTTCTCCACCCACTGACTTAAGCACTTGATCAATCGTGTAAATTGTTGGTGCTATTTTAATATCTGTAAAGTGTGAATATAACCAAATAATCTCATCATCTTCAAAGCCAATATTTTTGGTCAAATGTTCAATATTATCAGCTAAAATCATATCCATAAACACAAACTTTATGGGGTGATTCCCTTTTCTGAGTAATGAAGCACGGTAGGCTTGTGCGTATTCAACACCACTACTTGCCCAACCTATTCCTAAATTAATATTATAAATCGTCATTTTATCTTACCTTCACTGCATTATGGGAAATGCATTATGATTTCCCCCTTTTTATTTATTTCAACAGTACTTAATAATAGATTTCTAACCACTTGAGCTTTTGTTTTGTCCTTCATTCTATCAAATGATGCATATGATTCTTGATAATATTCAACAACTGGATTCTTTTGACTATTGTACTGACTACCTAAATCCGTCCTTAATTGTTGTAAATAATCAACCTGTTCAACCCAATTTTCATCAATAGCTTTTAAGATAGAAACACGTTGAAATTGACCAAAAAATTGATCTGTATTCAATATTTCCTGTTTTATTTCTAACTCTTCTTCAACCAACGACCATAAAAATTTCTTTATTGCTTTTTTAGAATGCAGGTCAAAATTCATATGAATCTCTTTAACCTTATAACTAAAATTATCTAGAACATAACGATACAATTCCGTACGTTCTTTATATTTTGGTGATTTACAAACATAATCAATCACATCACCGATTATTTTTGTAATATCCTCCGTTAATAAGCCATTCTTTTTGATCAGCTCATCACGTTCATTATACACAATCGTTCTTTGAATATTCATACTTTGTGCAAATTCTAAGGTCATTTTTCTTGCTTGTCTTCCTGAACTCTCACTTGAATTTTGTGCCAGTTCAATCACCTTACGAAACTTACGTTTCTTCAACTCTTTAGGCTTAGCATAAGCTTGGTCAACAGAATATTCCCTATAATATTTTTTAACCCATTCTGGGCCATAATTTTTAACAACAGCATCCTCTAAAGAGATGAAGAATTTGCTAATTCCCGGATCCCCCTGTCTTCCAGATCGTCCACGAATTTGCAGATCAATTCGCTTATTCTCCATTCTCTCTGTACCGACAATAACAAGACCTCCCAATTCAGCAACTCCTGGTCCTAATTTAATATCAGTACCTCGACCCGCCATAGACGTTGCGACAATAACTGATCCTTTTTGACCAGATTCTGAAATCATCTGGGCTTCACGTGCTGCATTATTGGCATTCAATAGATTATGGGCAATTCCTTCACGTAAAAGAAGGGAAGAATAGATGTTTGACATGTCAACTGAACCTGTAAACACCAAAATCGGATTACCTTTTTCATGATAGTATTTAACATATTCTAAAGATGCCGCAATCTTTTCAGGAATAGTACGATAAATTTGGTCAGGTAAATCTTTACGAATTTTTTTCTTGTTTGTTGGAATACGGATAACATGCATAGCATAGGTATCTAAAAATTCACCCTCGGCTACTTTTCCTGTTCCCGTCATTCCACCAATCTTTTTAAACATCTTAAAAAGATTTTGGTATGTAATTGAGGCCATTGCTCTTGTTTCATTTGATAATTCTGTGTGTTCCTTAGCCTCTATTGCCTGATGCTGACCGCCTTGCAAACGTGTCATCTCCATAAGACGACCTGTTGCAGCATCTAGCAATACAACTTCGGATTTGCCATTCTCATTAACTCTAACAACATAATCCAACCCTTTAGTATAGTTCTTATGTGCCCTTAAGGCCAAGTTAATATGTCTAACAAATTCTTTGTTTTCTTTACTATACAAATTATCTAAATGTAAAAAGCGCTCAGCTGTCTTCTCACCTTTTTCTGTTAACCAGATTTGTTTCTTTTCAGCCTTATACTTATAATCAACATCCTCTACCAAAGTTGTTATAAAAGTATCTACCAAATGATAAAAATTAGATTGAACACGTGGAGCTCCTGAAACAATAAGTGGCGTTTGAGCTACATCTAACAAGATTGCATCAATTTCATCAATAATGACAAAATTGAACTCTCTCAAAAATTGCCCATCTGTTGAATCTGATAAGTTTTCTCCTAGATAGTCAAACCCAAGATTTGAATTTGTCGTATAGATAATATCACTTTGATAGATTTTTTTCTTAATTTCATGTGGAATTTTATCATCCGCACTTTCACCAATTGGCACACCTATCGTTAAACCTAAAAAGTTATAAACTTGTCCCATTTCCTCTGCATCACGCTTTGCTAGATAATCATTGGTTGTAACAAGAATAACACCTTTACCTTCTAAGGCATTCAAATAAACTGGCATGGTAGCCATCAGGGTTTTTCCTTCCCCAGTATTCATCTCAGCAACATTTCCTTGATGAATAACTATACCACCCATAACTTGCACATCATATGGAAACATTCCAAGAACACGTCTATCTGCTTCTCTCACTACAGCAAAAGCTTCAGGTAATATAGAGTCTAGACTTTCTCCCTTTGCGATACGGTCTTTAAACTCTTGTGTTTTGGCTTTTAACTCTGGGTCAGATAATTTTGCAATAGTGTCTTTCCATGAATTCACTTTTTTAACTTGAGAACGTAATTTTTTGACTTTAAAATAATCCAACCTAACTCTCCAAACTTTTTTTCATCTCTTTTATTTCAATAGATTTAAAGTGAAAATTTTCTAAACCTGCACTCAACAGACAAATTTGGTAGCTATACGCATCCTTTGGATAGCGAAATTCACCTCTACTATCTTTTATCATTTCACTTTCTAAAGTTACCCCAAACCTATCTTTAAAAACAAGTTCTAAAAAGACTGTTCTTTGATGAACAACATCCATGTCAATTTTAATTTCATAATAATGATTTTTCTTTAAAAGTGGTAAAGTCGGTACTTGACGTGCCCCTTGATAAAAAGATAAAGAATCCCATCTTTTTAAAATCTGAGCCGATGGTATCATAACATTTTCATAATATACCGACTTATCTGATAAAGCCTTAATGGTACTACCGAAAAAGTATGACGAACTAGATAAATTTCCCCAATAGATTTTAGTATTTTTATCTGATTTTATCTTCATCTATACTCCCTTCCAAAATCGGCTTCCAAAATATTTTTATATTGTGTAAAGAACCATTCTACGATTGGTTCACTTGCATCGTTGTGTCGTCCTAACTTACCTTTACTAATAATCCTAACTGATGTATTATAAAGACTTTCTAAAATGTCATAGTATGCATTTTGGTCGTAGTCATCATCTCTCATATAAGCTAGCGCAAGAACTGTTTTATCAAAATTTGCTTTTTTAAATTTTTTCCAAAAACGTTCATTTAGTTTGTCAATCCCTTGAATAGACGTCTCACCAATAATAAGTCGCATCATATCCAGAGATGTTGCAAACTCATCTGGTCTTTTTAATTTAAGATTTTTAGCAATATCGCCCATATTAACCAACGGTTTTCCAACAACAATAGCATGAGGATTAAAGTCAGTACCATAATATAATGCACCATAAGTTCCCATAGACAAACCAGACATTGTCATTTGCTGTGCATCAAATCCTAGATAATCTAAATGTTTTTGAATAAACTGCTTAATTTTATCCTCCAGTTCATCACTTCCCATGTAAAAAGAACCACCTTCTAATCGAGGATCTCCTAATAAAATAAACGGAGCACCTAAGCTCTCCATCATATAGAAACCCTCGAAACCTTCAGCTGGTCTAAAACCAGAAAAATAAATATTTAACGGTGGTTTCAAATCACCTGGATGGAAATAAGCTATGATTTCTTGACGTTTTGAATCAGATAAGATTTCACCACCCAACAAGAATTCTCCAAAACCCAATCTAGATTGTCTTGCATGAAAAGCACCAACTTTAAGTCTCCCTTCTCCTCTTGCTTCCAAAGAAATCGCAAGATAGGCACTACTTTCTGAATCTATCTCAATTTTACGAGCTAAATCAGCTTCAGTATAAATTTCCTCTCTATACATTTCACCATAAGCGCCCTCCACCAAGTATCTTAACCGTACAAAAAAGTCAACATTTCCTTCTTTTTCATACTCGAGCCACATATCTAAAGGCATTTCTTTTTCATACCATTGATTATATTTCCATGTTAATAATGGCTGATAATCCTCACCAAAAAAGCCATTTAATTCAATTTCTTTAGCTCCATTGAATTGATATTCTCCTTGGAAAGAATGGTGTACATTAATATTTGCTGGGAACTGTTTATCTCCATACTGACCATTATAAAAAGCTCTTGAAATAAGATAGGCTATTTTCTGTGGATCTGATAAATCCCATGCTCTAGCCTGAGTTAATTTTACAAAATGAAGTACTTCTGGATCTAAACTAAAAGTATTTTTATTATAAAGAATTGTATAAGGTTCAATTGCAATTGGAAATTCAAATAACACAGGAATATTTAATAAATCATCCAAAATAATGGCAGCAAATTTCTTGATTTTATTCTCTGCAACATATTTTATTAAAGTATCTATATTTTCTGGGGTACAAAAATTCCACTCTAATTTTTCTGGAATATCAATCTCTTTTGCCCAGTTAAAATAACCGACTTGTAAGACCTGCATTTTATCTTTTTTTGACATTATGACTTCCTTAACCATTTTTCCCACTTCTGAATCATACGATTACCAGTGTTTTCTCTTATTTTATCAACTGAATAAATCAATGATTCATTCCATGGTTTTAATGTTTTTAAATAATAATTCGCTGCTTTTAATAGCTCGCTTGATTTCTCAATGATATATCCATTTTTCAGATGTTCAACATACTCTGTTTCAACAGTATTAATCTGAGGAATACCTGCTGAAATGCCTGCAATTTGTGTATACAAATCTGGTTCTTCAGACAAATCGACAATTAAACGAGTATACTCTAATTCTTTAATAACTTCTAATTCATTATTATAGTTTTTAATGACGTAGCGATATTCTGGAACCTTAGGTTCTGCAGATTCTTCTAATAACTCATCTTCAGAATTCTCAGATTCTTCCTCTACCACCTCAAACTGCTCCAGACTATACTCTGTGTTGATAACCTCTTCAATAAGATTTGTAACTCTTTGTTCACCGTTAACGTCTGCATTATACATAGCAAATACAACATAATTTAATTCACTATCTAAAATCAACTCTAAAACTCTATGAATAACTTTTCTTGTTATCTGTTCTGTATGGACATAAAAATAAATCTTAGAATCTTTTCTTTGTTGACTACTTCCTAACCTTAGACGGGTATCAAATGACGAGATACGATGTGTTTTATCAACAAAAAATGGATCAATCTTAATAATTTCATTTTTTGCTGAAGTTGTATCTGTAATGATTAAATCTGCAGCATAAGCCCACACTCTGATATTTAAAGTATCTGTCACATCTATACGATGAGAAAAAAATGAAAAAACTGTCTTAAAGTGATTTCGATAATTTAATAACACTTGACCATTATGAATCTCACTTGCAGCAATAACTAAAACATCCTCTGACGTAAACCGACCTTCAATCTCATAATATTTTTCAAAAATCAACTTATCTATTGACGCATATTCTGATTTCCTAAATCTATCTTGAAATTTAGGATTGATTGTAACCATCTGGCTATCTAACAATAACTCTCTGATGACCCATTCACCTTCTAAATTCACATAATCCTGATAAAAAGGGTTATCATCCGTGTAGTAAATAACACTTGAAATAAATCCTCTATCGTCCATGACATATTCTTTATGCTTTTGATTATTTTCCAATAATACAATTGAAACAATATTGCCATCAGGTCCATAATAAACATTCCCAATATGATGAGCTTTATCATAAACCATTACGATAAAAGGAGTATAGACAAACTCAACTGAATCCGACCATTCAAAGTCTTCTAATAAAATTTGTTTTTGTTCTAATTCTTCTGGAATTCCTTGAATCTTATCAAAAATATTAATTGAGTTTACTTCAAATAGATCTTGACGATGTAAAAAATATCTCAAATTTGGGAAATATTGCAGAATAATTAATTCGGCAGGAGTATTTGTTTCTTTAAAAACACGAATCTGATTAATGGTATCATCAAATTCAATCTTATGTGACAACTGATACCAGGTAATATTATCTGACTGCCATATTTTATTTTGTCCATACCATGCAGGTAAAAAATAATACATAATTACTCCCTAAAAAATCTTTGTATACTTCTCATTTAAACTGAGAGCTTTAACTTCTTCTTTAATCATGAATACCATTCCAAAAAAAATCATAAAAATACCGGGAACCATACTTATCCTTAAAAATCTGAGATCCCACAAAATAACTAACATTGGCATAACAGTAAAAATGATTAAATAACAAGAACCCAAAATACCAAATTTTTTTACAATATGATTGATATACTTTCTTGTCTCATCACCAGGATAAATCCCATCAATATACTCTGAATTTCTTTGCATTTTTTCAGAGATTTCATCCCCATTGACGTTGATATAGGCAAAACCAATTCCCAATAAAAAAATTATTCCTATATATAAAATAAACCACATAGGTTTACCCATTTGAATAGCAGATATTCCGTGAGTAGACCATTTTTCTTTTGGGAAAAAATAGGTCACTAATAATAAAATATACTGAGGAATCGATACTAGTGTCATTGCATAAATGATCGGCATTCCTCCAGCCGGATTTATTTTAATATCTAAGTAAGAGTAATTTTTAAATTCATTATGAATAGCAATTTTATTAATGGGAATTTTATACATTGCCCTCTCAAAGATAATTGCAACATATAATAAAATTAGACTAAATATAAACAGTCCGACAACCCAAATCATTTTTAAATGAAGTTGTCTAAAAGAAGCTTGTAAATCAGCAGGTAAATACAGCATCATACCAACCATCATAATAATGGTAGATGAACCTAATCCCATAATAGAGTTAATGTCCGCCATCCAAATTAAAAAAAATGAACCTGCTACTAATATTAAAGTATTTAATAGGATAACCACTGTCTTGTCAATACTAGTATTTAATGGTAAATATAGTGTAATAGCTAATCCTTGAATAAGAGATATAGCTAATGTCAAATACATTTTGCGACGTTCTAATATCTCTGTAGGTAGATTATCAAGATTTAATTTTTTTGAAACAGTAAACATCTTCCAGAGTAACATAGATGACATCCATGGTGATAATCCCAGTGAAAAGATATTCATATTTCGAAGACCACCACCCATAACTGCACTAGTTAACTCTAAGCCATTTATTAGACCATTTTGAGATAAAGACTTTGTTAAGTCAACAAAAGGAAGTGTTAACTTACTCCCTAACACATAAACAAAGATTAGAAAAATCGTTCCTAATATTTTTTTTTTCACATTAGACCTGAACTTCATGATTAAACATACTCCTGGTTTTCACTTTGAAATAGTGATTCTTTCTCACAAAAATTATAACATAAGTCAAACAAAGAAGGACTTGTACACTTTTTTTTCTAACGTTTTTCCCAACAAATAACTAAAATTTAAAAATAATTCAAAAAAAAATGGAAAAATAAAAAGATTGAAGAGTTTCTTTAAACGAAATAACTCTTCAATCTTTAATCTAAATAGCATCTACTACCTATAAATGTAATAATTTAACTCATATCAGAAATTTTATTTTAAAACTTCCCATTTCCAGTTTTTAAC
>JAUMZX010000044.1 GCA_030527905.1 Cardiobacteriaceae bacterium | reverse complement strand
GGCATCCATGCAAAAAGGAAAAGTGTAAACAACGCGATTAATTCTTACAGTTAATGCATATTGCTTTTACATACGCGGGAGGTGTTAGCGCTTAATCTTTATGGTATTCGCTTAACGTCGTTTCTGATTGGCTTTATGAATTGCCTGTCCTTCAATCGCCAATGCTGCTTCATGAATGGCTTCCGCTAAGGTTGGGTGGGCATGCATGCTGCGCGCCACATCTTCGCCCGCTGCATAGAATTCCATCGCAATGAGCAGTTCATGAATCAGCTCCGAGGCGTTCGCACCTATGATATGCGCCCCTAGTATTTCGTCGCTTTCTGCATCTGTCAGAATTTTGACAAAGCCTTGCGTCATGCCAATAGCTTTGGCACGACCATTTGCAATAAACGGAAAGTCCCCTTTTTTGTAAGCAACTCCTTCGCTTTTCAGTTGTTCTTCGCCGCGTCCAATCCATGCCATTTCCGGATGAGTATAGATAACAGAAGGGATAAGGTCATAGCGTACATGTCCCGCTTGTCCAGCAAGGATTTCAGCCACCATGACGCCTTCTTCGCTCGCTTTGTGCGCCAACATGGGGCCGCGTACACAATCGCCAATGGCATAGACGCCCGCTTCTCCTGTCGCACAATGTTCATCTACTTCAATATAACCGCGGGCATCCCGTTTAACGTTGCAGGCGCTATCAATCAAGTCAGCCGTATTGGGTTTACGTCCAACGGCAACCAACAGCTTGTCCACTTTCAATTGCTGTTCGCCATTTTTATCGCTGTACTGCAGCAATACGCCGTTCTTTTCGACGGTTGCAGCATTAACTTTCGCCCCAAGACGAATATCTAACCCCTGCGTTTTCAGAATTTTCAATGCTTCGCGCGAGAGCTGCGCATCCGCCATGGATAGCAAGTTTTCCATCGCTTCCAGAATAATGACTTCAGAACCAGCCGCCCGCCAAACACTGCCCATTTCTAAGCCAATCACACCTGCCCCAATAATACCTAGGCATTGCGGCGCTTGTGTGAAAGCCAGCGCTTCACTAGAGCTCACGATATTTTCGCCGTCCATTTTGGCTACTGGAATATCAATAGGTAACGAACCAGCAGCAAGAATGACGCCACGCGTCGCTTGAATTTGTTGTTTGCTGCCGTCGCTAGCAGTAATTTCCACCGTTTTATGTGGCAATAAACGCCCGCGACCCGCTATCCAGTCGATTTTATTGGCCTTAAATAATTGTGCGATGCCATCCGTTAGTTGCTGCACAATATCGTTTTTCCGTGCCATCATCGCCACTGTATCCAAAGAAACGTTATCAGCATGAATGCCATGCGCGGCAAAATCATGCTGCGCTTTTTCATATAACGCCGTACTTTCTAATAATGCTTTAGACGGGATGCAACCGACATTCAGACACGTACCGCCCAATGTCGTCGCCATCTCAACACAGGCAGTTTTGAACCCCAGTTGTGCTGCACGAATCGCGGCGACGTAACCACCGGGTCCGCCGCCAATGACGATGATGTCGTAATTCATTTTGTTCTCCACTTACAGTTTCAGCAGCAAACGCGCTGGATCTTCAATCAGTTGTTTAACTTCCACGAGGAAACCGACGGCTTCACGTCCATCGATGATACGGTGATCATAAGAAAGTGCGATATACATCATGGGCGCAATCACCACTTGACCGTTTTCAGCAATAGGCCGCTCTACGATATTATGCATGCCCAAAATGCCGCTTTGTGGTGGATTGATGATAGGCGTGGACATCATGGAGCCAAAAGTACCACCGTTCGTAATCGTAAAGGTTCCGCCCGTCATTTCTTCAATACTGAGACTGGCATCTTTGGCTTTAGCTGCGAAATCGAGAATAGCTTGTTCAATATCAGCAAGTCCCTGATTTTCCGCATTGCGCAAGATGGGAACGACTAAACCGCGCGGCGAGGAAACCGCAATCCCGATATCGCAATAATTGTGGTAAATGATGTCATCGCCATCAATTGCGGCATTCACTGCCGGATATTTTTTCAAGGCTTCAACAACGGCCTTCACGAAGAACGACATAAATCCCAGTTTTACGCCATGTTTGGCAACAAAGGCATCTTGATATTTTTTGCGCATGGTCATCACACTGCGCATATTCACTTCATTGAAAGTGGTGAGCATGGCCGAACCATGCTGCGCATCAAGCAGACGTTCCGCAATACGTTTACGTAAGCGCGTCATTGGTACACGTTCTTCAAGACGACGATTGCCACCGGCAAGATACTGTTGCATATCGCCTTTGGTGACGCGTCTACCACGACCACTACCACTAAAAGCACGACTATCGACACCATTTTCCGCCGCAAGTTTGCGCGCAGCTGGGCTGAGATGCTTATCTGTTGCAACAGTAGAAGCATGAGAAACTGAAGCTGCCGCTGTTGATGGCGTCGCGACTTGTGTTTGAGGTGCAGATTCTGTGACTATATCGCTTACGGCGCCTGCCTCGATATAAGCAATCGTATCGCCACCAACCACTGTCGCACCATCGTTAACCACAATTTCTTTCAGAATTCCGGTTACCGGTGCAGGCATTTCCAACACAACTTTATCGGTTTCCAAATCGACAAGATTCTCGCCTTCACGGACGCTATCGCCCACCTTTTTATGCCAGCTCACCAATGTAGCATCTGCGACTGATTCAGGTAATGCGGGAACAATTACTGCGTTAGCCATGTTTAACCTCACTTATTCTTGCGCTAATCCGAGCGCTTCACGCACCAAGGCGGCCTGCTCGGCATTATGTAATTTCAAATAGCCTGCGGCAGTCGATGCTGATGCAGCACGCCCCACATATAACGGTTTTTTGCCGGCCGGTAAGGCGGGTTCAAGCCATTCATAAATTTGGCGCCATGCACCTTGATTGCGTGGTTCTTCCTGACACCAAACAATTTCTGCATGACGATAAGAAGCCAACGCTTCTGCGACTGCCTCGGTCGGGAATGGATAGAGTTGCTCAACACGCAAAATAGCAATGTCGTTGATTCCCGCTTCACGCCGCTTTTGCAACAGTTCGTAATAGACCTTGCCGCAACAGAGAATCACGCGTTTCACCTTATCTGCCGCAACCAATGTATCTTGTTCGCCAATAAAGGCTTGGAAAGCGCCTTCTGATAATTCGCTCAAATCGCTTACCGCCAATTTATTCCGCAACAACGATTTTGGCGACATAACAATCAATGGTTTACGGAATTGCCGTAAGACTTGCCGCCGTAGCAAATGAAAAATTTGGGCGGGCGTCGTCGGCACACATACTTGTACATTTTTATCGGCACAAAGCTGCAAATAACGCTCCAAACGGGCAGAAGAATGTTCAGGTCCCTGCCCTTCATAACCGTGTGGCAGCAACATGGTCAGACCGCAATAGCGTCCCCACTTACTTTCACCAGAAGTAACAAACTGGTCAATAATCACTTGAGCGCCATTGGCAAAATCACCAAATTGTGCTTCCCAAATAACCAATCCATGCGGTTCGGCGGTCGCAAAACCGTATTCAAAACCAAGCACGGCATTTTCTGAAAGAATAGAATCAATGACGCGTACGGAGGGTTGTCCTTCGTAAAGATGCGCCAGCGGTGTGTAACTGTCGCCAGTCGTTTGATCATGAATCACTGCGTGCCGGTGTGAGAAAGTCCCACGTCCACAATCCTCACCGGAAACCCGCACTGAATAACCTTGTTCCAGTAGCGAAGCATAAGCAAGGTTTTCCGCTGCCCCCCAATCCAAAGATTGATGTCCAGCTGACATTTCCACCCGCGTGGCCATCACTTTTTCCACAATAGGATGCGGCATAAAATCAGCTGGTGGCGTGAAGATTTTTTCTCCCAGACGCGTTAAAGCCTCTGCAGGATAAGTAGTATCCACCGGTGCATTCCAATTCTGATGACGCAATGCTTTCCATGCCTGTTCCAGAGGGTCGGTATCCGCAAGCGGTTGTGGCCGTGCCACAGAATTGCCCGCTTCCAGACGTTGCCGGTAATCTTCCTGCATCTTTTCGTATTCATTCGCAGCAATCACGCCTTCTGCGACGAGCTGTTCTGCATATACCTGCGCCGGTACAGCATGTTTACGAATCTTCTGATACATCATAGGCTGGGTTGCAGAAGGTTCATCCGCTTCATTGTGCCCCAAACGACGATAGCAAATAACATCAATAAAGACATCTTTCTGGAACTTCCGTAGATAATCAGCGGCAAGCTCAGCTGCAAAGACAATCGCTTCAGGGTCATCGCCATTCACGTGCAACACCGGTGCCTGAATAAGTTTGGCGGCATCCGAACAGTACATTGCTGAACGCGTATCCAACGGATTAGACGTGGTAAAACCAATTTGGTTGTTGACGATAATATGCATCGACCCGCCAACACGATAACCACGCACCTGTGACAACTGCAAGGTTTCCATGATAATGCCTTGTCCGGCAAAGGCCGCATCGCCATGAATTTGTACCGGTACGGCATAGTTACTGATTTCAAACACACTATCCGCACTTTTCGCCTGCTGCACCCGTTCCAAACGAGCCCGCATCGAACCTTGCACGACCGAATTCACAAACTCCAGATGTGAAGGATTAAACGCCAAAGACAAATCAACAATGCCGCCTTCCGTATCTACCGTAGAAGAAAAGCCCATGTGGTATTTCACATCACCACTACGTCCTTCTTGCGGTGCATACTTGCCTTCAAATTCATTAAATAAATCTTCCGGACGCTTGCCTAGAATATTAATGAGCATATTCAAACGACCACGGTGCGCCATGGCAATGCCGATTTCCTTGGTGCCATTCTTACCTAAGCGCTGAATAAGACTATCCATCAACGGAATTAGTCCATCGCCACCTTCAAGAGAAAAACGTTTCTGCCCGACAAAACGTTTATGTAAATATTTTTCCAATCCGTCTGCCGCAACCAACAGTTTTAACATCTCGCGTTTACGCGTCGCGGAAAAACCGTATCCCTGCGCAGCCTGCTCCAGATGTTGTTGCAACCAACGACGCTCTTCCGTGTTATGAATATGAGAGAACTCCGCGCCGATATGATATTTATAAGCTTTATCAAGATAGGTAATAATATCCTTGAGCTTCATCTCGCCGCCGTTGAACAGCGTACCGGTATTGAACGAGCGCTCCATGTCGTCATCTGTCAAACCATGCCAGTGGTAATCGACATCCGGAACTTCACGCCGTGGCCGTAGCGCGATTGGACAAAGATCAGCAATCTGATGTCCGCGCGAACGATAACCCGAAATCAAGGCCAAAACCGCAACCTGCTTATTCACTGCTTCATGATCTTCCGCAGCGACTGAAGTTAACTGTGCCAAATGTTCGAACCGCTCCTGCACGGGCAAACGCGGTTGCTCATCATCCTGTCCAGCACGCACTTCATCAAAATAGCTTCGCCACTGTGCAGATACCTGCTCCGGCGCTTCCAAATACAGCTCATAAAGCGCTTCAATATAAGCCGCATTTCCACCAGAAAGCTGCGACCTCGCCTTTTCTGCCTGATAATTACCCATGTTGGTTCTCCTGAAAAGCACTGATGCTATAGCCGCTATGATACGCATGGCGCATGATGAAAACAACGCATAAACACAGGGGACAACGCATCAGCCACAAAATTTTTCAATAACCATCAAAAAGGTTGGAGCATCTCACCTACACGACAAAGAAACCTCTATTCTCTATTTTTATTCATTTATAATCAAATAGCTGATTAATTGGCATCTTTCAATCTTAAAATTTATGGTTCCTTAATCGCTAACAATGCAATATTCATTAGTACACGGGATTATTGCTTTCAACATTCTCATAGCTAGAAAGCCCTAACGGTGCCTCTTGCGTCATAGGCACACTACTATGGGGTAAAGGGTTCGCATTGATATTACCCACTGGAATGATGGGCGATGAACGCACAGGCGGCAACCCATTGCTAGCAGGAACGGCTGGCATAGGATTACGGCTACTCAGCTGGTATCGACCATCGACCACATCAATCTCTGGTGGACGATGATAACGCTCGAAATAGTCATAGCCCGGTTTGAGCATGCGCCAGAAATCGTACCAGCGGTTATCGCTATAAGCGGCAAGATTGGCATCCGTTAGACGAAACGGAAAGGCGTTGACATAAACAAACGGTTGGCCACGCTGTAGCGCTGAACCAACTAACGTATAAATCTCCTCAATTTGCCGATCCCCCATCGCATAGCAGCCGATAGAGACGCACTTACCGTGCACCATCAACATACTACCGCTATAACCATGCGCACGATCATAAGTATTGGGATAACCAAGATTAAAAGAAAGATGGTAATTACTATTAGGATTTAGCGCCTCACGACCAACACGATAAAAACCTTCTGGAGACTGCTTATCGCCTTCCCGTGTTTTAGGACCAAGCTCACCCGAATAAATACAGATAGGATAATCCAGAAAGAGTGCATATTCGCCACTATCCTTCTGCAACCAAACTTCCAGCACTTCTTCTTTTTTAAAGATACGAATAAACGCAGGCGCACCAAAACGGAATCCTTTTGCTTCCATTCGATCTTGCAGCGTCAACTGCTGAGGACGACGGATTACTCGACTATCCCGCTGCCCCTCGTCTGATATCCGTGAGCAGCCCACGACCAACAGCATCAATGCCAAAAGATGTAATAATTTGTTTTTCATTGCTTATAAATCCAACGGAAAAGATCATCCTGCATCGCGCGACTCCGCACCGCGCTTTGCCCATTACCAATAATGACAACCACATAATTTCGCCCGCTTTCAGCGCGCACAAATCCGGCAAAACTACGAACACTATCAATCGTTCCCGTTTTACCTAAGACACGCCCAGCCAAAACCTCGCCACGATAACGTTTACGCAACGTCCCGCTCTCACCCGCCACAGCCAGAGAACGCAAAAAAGTTTCTCCTTGATCAGAAAGATAAATATTACGAAGCAAAGAAGCGAGCTGCTGTGCTGTCACCCGCGTTTGCCGAGAAAGGCCAGCGCCATTATCAATGACCATACCATCTGTATGAATACCAAAAGCTTCCAAAGTCATAAGAACCGCATTACGTCCCTTTTCCACCGTTCCCGGCAACTCATACGTTTGTGCGCCTAACGTCAACATCAACTGACGCGTCATCACATTATTACTTTCCTGATTCATCCGTTGAATCTGAATGGCCAACGGCTCAGAGTAGCCGCTATAAACCAACTTTGCGGTTGATGGCGTCTTAGCCATTTTTCCCGCACCATCAAAACTACCCCCGAGGCGATACCATAAATCACGAAAAAGATAATAAAACTGTTCACTCGCCTCGCCTAAAACCAACTGAACATCCTGCTCACCACAACCTGTGGCATAAGTACCTGCAACGTGCATCACGGCATAACCTTTGTCATCACGCTCCAATACCGCTGAGGGCGTAAAACCGTCGCCACTACATTGCCCCTTACGCACTTGCAGCTGATTATCAATTTTCCAGTTAACAATCTCCGGCACTAGCGCCAAACGTGGTTTAGCGCCGGCCTGTGGCGCCACGTGCATTTTGACCGTACGAAAATTCACCATCAAAGGATTGGGTACCGCATTATATGCAGCCCAAGGCTTACCATCGAAAGAAGACGCATCGCGTTCCTCAGGTTTTAAATGATAAAACGAGTCATCCAAGACAATATCACCCGTAATATGCCGCACCCCCGCTTGCTGCAATCCCTGCAACATCAACAAGAGCTGCTCCTCCACTAAAAAAGGATCCGCCCCACCGACAATATATAAATTCCCTTCGACGACACCATTCGCATCAGGAAGCGTATCGACTAGAAAACGGGTTTCCCAACGATAATCTGCGCCAAGCCGTAAAAGACCTGCCGCCGTAGTCAAAACCTTAGCAACAGATGCCGGATGCCGTGGCACAGTACTATTTAACTCTACCAATGGCTGCTCAGCCTCTATTGCCTGCACCCAAATACTGACATCATCAGCGGCCACCTTATTTTTTTGCATCATGTCCGAAACTGCGACAGGCACCTGCTGCGCCTGTACCAACAGACCAAAACACGAAAAAAGCAAAACCATCCAGATGCGCATTCAGCCCTCCCAAGCCTAGCTCTGCACAAAAAGGTTGCTATTATAGGCATCCCATCGAAAAACAAAACTAGATATGACCGAAAAACAGTATGACGAAGAAGGACGCGTTATCCGCGAAAACCGTAGCCAAGCCAAGCGCGAACGGGAACACGTCAAAACTTTTGCGCGTGAACTTTTAAAATTACCGGCGCACCAATACCCGTTATTACCCATTAACGAAACGCTGATTGCAGCCCTCATCGAAGGCAAACGTCTTTCTGGCAACGCCCTTTCTCGCCATCTGAACTACCTGACCCGCTTAATCGACGAACAAGATTTTACGGCGATTCGCCACGCGCATGAGCACGTAAACCATCCTTACCTACGTACACATGACAATCAAAAACGTATTAAAAGAGAAATAGAACGCTTATTAGACGGAGACCCTGACATTTTCAACGAACTTCTCTCGCGTTATAGCGAACTGGACTTACAACATCTACGCCAACTAACACGCGAAGCACAAAAACAGAGAAACACACATCAAGAAAAAAATGAAGAGCCAAACCCCGCCCCACCGAACAAATACCAGCGGCATTTACAGAAATACCTACAAAGCTTACCGCTATATTATGAAAGCGAAGATTATGGTGAAGATAATGACGAAGGCATTTCACCGCACGACAAATAACGGAATGTAGTCGAAGGAACCAAAGGGCGAATCGCCTCAAGATTGCCCTCCTCTAACAAACGGCGTACACGTGAAGCGCTAATACACTCGCCCTCGCAAGATAAACGTGCCACAACCTCCAGTTGCGGTTCGCCCGCAAACTCTTGAGCAAGTGCCTGATTATAAATCTCGGTTGTTGGACTCAAGGGTTCATTGCCCACATAACGTTTCATAATGCCAAGAGTAGGCACAATATATTGTTTAAAAATACGCGCATCAAGACGCGCCTGTACCGCAATAACATCATCATCTTCGCGCAAAAAATAAGACGGAAAAGTTGCCGCAGAAATCAAATAATCGCCCGTTGGATGCACATACACATTAGGCAGATGCGCAACGCCCGCGCGCACCAAAGCCATTCGAACGGTTGCAGAAAACTGGGAAAAATCCTCGCTCAAGACAAATAAATGCACAACATCATTCTCATGTGCCGCTTTCTCCACAAGATAAAGATGGCCGTTCGTAAACGGATTTGCATTCATCACTATCGCAGCAACCGATGCTGCTTCCACATACTGTGTTTTAAGCGCATTTAAATATTGCGGCAACCCGACTAGGGCGTTTTCTAAAAAATAGAGTTTATCGTCAACATGGGCAATTTCTCGAAAGCCTAGCCAATGAAAAGCGTCTCGCGCCTGCGCTTTAGTATAAACATAACAAGCGGAAAATCCTTGTTGAAAAACCTCATTCATCAACCCGCTCATTAACGTATTAAAAAGACTACTTCCTTGGTGATCCTTATCAATAGCAATGCACTTCAGAATATTACGGAAACGTGCGCCTGTAGCAACAAGCGAACCATCATCTGCAAAAATGCCATACACCGCATCCAGATGTTCCTCACTGCGAATACCTTCCTGAACAAGCAATCTTTGCCATGCTTCCCGCTCGGCAGGAAAACGTGCTGGAAATAATGTTTGCATTACACCCTATGGCGTCGCGGATAAATATTGAACTTTACCCAACGATGCTCGTCACTTTGCGGATCAATATCCACAATTTTTCCACAAACCGAATCATCACGAACAAATAGCCCTTGTAGATCGCGAGCATAATTACCAGGAACATAACCAATTTTGTTGTTATGCCAAAGAATCATAATCGCGTTAGCATCATGCGGATTATCGGGTTCATGCCGCAAGTCCAAAAAATCACCACGATGCATCAAAGCCGCTAAATCCTCCGCACGATAATAAGCCAATCCCGCCACGGGCACCTGCGCTACAACAGGTCGCGGCATCCGACGAAACCATTTTTTCAGAATATTCAGTATCATCAATCTTTCCCACATCGTTCGTTTACTTATTTAAATACATATAGCGAAAAACGTGCCAAATCACGATAATCCACTACAATATTTCCTCAATATACCCAGATATGTTTATTCGCGATCACATTATTTTCTCGCTAAAAACGTATCTAATCTCCTCCTAAACACGAATAAAACTAAACTGATACTTAATTTGCATACTAAACAAAAGAACCACTTTAGTACACAAAAAACAATATTAACATGATGAAATTTACACATTAACACCCTCGAATACTGTTGCATGTAATCAATTTTCAACAGCCATATCACATAGACAAAATCTACACTTTCTGATGCGAGCATGCTAAAGCAACTATATAATCCAACCTTTTGCAACAAGGAATTCTGATGACCTTAAAACGCGTTCTTACGGGTATTACCACCACCGGCATTCCCCATCTAGGTAACTATGTTGGTGCTATTCGCCCCGCAATAGCAGCAAGTCAAGCGAATGAAGACTCAAGTTTTCTTTTCCTTGCGGACTACCACGGCATTATCAAATGCCATGATCCAGAACAAATTCACCGTTCCACCCTTGCTATCGCTGCAACTTGGCTAGCATGTGGCCTTGATCCAGAAGGTACGACCTTCTACCGCCAATCAGATATCCCTGAAATTCCCGAATTGTGCTGGATATTTAACTGCGTTTGTGCCAAAGGATTGATGAATCGAGCTCATGCCTACAAAGCTGCTGTAGATGCTAACCTTGCAGAAGAAAACAGCGACCCCGATCATGGTATTTCTATGGGCTTATTCTCCTACCCAGTACTGATGGCAGCGGATATCCTCATGTTTAACGCAACACATATCCCTGTTGGACGAGATCAAATTCAACACGTTGAAATGGCGCGCGACATCGCCGGACGTTTCAACCATCGCTATCGCGAACTATTCGTCCTGCCAGAAGCGGTCGTGGATGATAACATCGCACTATTGACTGGTCTTGATGGTCGCAAGATGAGCAAAAGTTACGGCAACACTATCGCCCTATTTGACGACGAAAAGAAACTACGCAAACAAATCATGAAAATCGTCACCAACTCACAAGAACCCGGAGAAGCAAAAGATCCTGACGATTCCACTATCTTCGAAATATACCGCGCTTTCGCCAATGCAGACGAACAAGCAACCATGCGACAACGCTATCTTGACGGTATCGGTTGGGGAGAAGCGAAACAAGCGCTATTTGAACAAATTAACGCAGAACTCGCTGAACCGCGTGAACGTTATCAAGAGCTCACTGCCAATCCAGCACGCATTGAAGATATTCTACAAGCTGGCGCCACAAAAGCACGCCAATATGCTCGCCCCTTATTAGACTCTGTCCGTGATGCAATTGGCATACGCAAATTGAATCCATGATGATCATGCGCAATAAAGCCGATAGATTTTCTTAAAATCACGCAGGGCCAGACGCTACAACAACATGCCTCTGTTATTACTGAAACAGAGGTATTTTTAATTATTTCTACACAAAATTCTCTCAGTAACTCATCAGGGTAATTGCGATGAATTCGCATTTGCTTATTCTGCGTTATACTATTACAATATCTATTGGTCTATGAAAGGCCGCTTTTCTTTATTTTTGGAGAGTTTTCATGAAAAAATCCCTTTTAGTAGCAATAATTGCCGCAGCTTCAATCGCGAACGCACACGAGCTGTGGGTTACTGCTCCTGAGAAAATTGCCGCAGACGAAATTCTGAAATCCGAACTTGGCTATGGACATGACTTCCCCGCGCCTGAACCCATTCCTGCAGAACGTTTGAGTATTTTCAAACCATTACAGTTAGTTGATATGGACGGAAAAGTACAAGATTTGGAACAGAAAGGAGAAAACTACCAATACGTGTCCAAAGATAAAATTGGCAAAGGCGTATATTGGGTTAGCGCTATTTACCAACCTACCTTCTGGTCAAAGAATAAAGATGGTTGGAAAATGCAGAGCCTTAAAGAAATGCCCGATGCAAGCACCTGCCAACAAGCACAAATGTTCAGTAAGACCCTCGTAGTCACTGGTGACGCTGCTGTTGATGTCGCGGCTATTAGTAAACCTATTGGACAAAACTTGGAAATTGTTCCTTTAGCTGACCCTACAAAAGTTAAAGTAGATGAAGTTTTCCCACTACAAGTTTTCTATGGCGGCAAACCTCTTGCTGACGCCACGGTTACAGCAACTTCAGATACCTTTATTGAGAAAGATATTGAATCTGCAGAAGATCATCGTGAAATACAAGCATTCTCTGGTAAAACCAGCGAAGATGGAAAAGTGAATCTTGTACCACTCACTGAAGGGTTGTGGAAAGTAAAAGTTGCGCATAAAACACCTTTTGAAGATGCTAAAACTTGCATGGAAAACAGCAACACCAGTATCTTCGTCTTCCCGATTGGTAGCAAACGCGCCGCACCTCATGAACATCACCACCATCATCATTGATATTCCGTAGTTAGTTAATAACGCTTAAAGGGTTGCTCTTCCTATAGAACAACCCTTTATTTTTACGAAATTGATTTTTGACTCCCATGATGAGACCTTTGCAAAAGGTCCCCAAACCGCTTACATTACCCCGACATCCACAA
>JAUMZX010000043.1 GCA_030527905.1 Cardiobacteriaceae bacterium | reverse complement strand
CTGATGGGTTTTTCGTTGGTGCAGGTGCAAGAGGATGGGTTGCCAGTCGATGATGCGATCGATTTTGAGCAGCGGAAATCGGTCGATATGGCGGTTGATCATGGCTTGTGCGGTTTGCTGGAAGAAGCTGCTCATGGGGATGTTGTTTGAGTTGTGGATGTCGGGGTAATGCAAAGCCGGTTTGGGGACCTTTTGCAAAGGTCTCGTATTATAGAAACGCTGTTTTTTGAGAGGGGGGCAACGTTTTTCTAGGGTATCTATTTTTGCTGTATTTTTCGTGTAAAGGGATAGGGCTGCGCTGTTTTAGTAGGGCGTAGATTGCGTCAGGATGGTACAGGTTGTTATATTTAGAAGGCGGCTATTGCATAAATGCGCGTTCAGGATTTTCCAGTTAATTTCACAATATCCACGCTGTATTTTTTAAGATTCTATTTTTATTTTGTGTCGATATGATGGATTAATATCAGATTTCATAGGAATAGCCTATCTAGCGAATAGCGGCCTTAAGTAATGCGTGATTAGCTTCTAAGTGTTTTTCTACGATGTCATCGGCTTTGTTATGGATGGTGAGCAATAGTAAAGCGGGGCTGCTTGTGATGAACATAGCGCCTATGGCGACGACGCTATGTTCTTTTAGGTGCAAAGGGCATTATGTTCAAATAGAAAGGGCGCAGGATATGCGCTCTTGGTTTGTCACGGTTGTTATGCTGATATGCTGCCACGACAGATACCGCTATGTGCTATTTCATGATGTGGAAGCGTTACTGTCAAAATAGTGGGCAGCGTTGTGATAGCAGATGTTTTCTACCATGGCGCCTAATAAGGGTAAATCACGCGGCGCTTCGCCTTTTTCAACCCATTTTCCTATGAGGTTGCACAGGATGCGGCGGAAGTATTCATGGCGAGTGTAGGAAAGGAAGCTACGGCTGTCAGTAAGCATGCCGACAAAGGTAGAAAGGATACCCATTTGAGCATGAGTCGTCAGTTGTTCAATCATGCCGTCTTTTTGGTCGTTAAACCACCAACCTGAGCCGTATTGTACTTTTCCTCTGATGCCTTCTGCTTGGAAGTTGCCGCACATGGTCGCTAATAGGGCGTTATCACGCGGGTTGATGGTGTAAAGGATGGTTTTGGGAAGTTTATCTTTTTCATCCATCGCATCAAGTAAGGCGGAAAGGTTGTCTGCAATCGGATGGTCCCCGATAGAGTCGTAACCGCTATCAGGCCCTAAACGGTTATACATGCGGCTATTGTTATTACGAATTGGTCCTATGTGTAGCTGCATCACCCAATGGCGTTTGGCATATTCCATTCCCAACCAGATAAGTAGCGCCGTTTGGAATTGAGCAATTTCTTTTTCGTTAGGCTGGATGCCGTTGATTCGATGGCTCAGGATGTTATCTAGTGTGCTTTCATTTGGTACGGGGGCGTAGCGCAATATTTCCAAACCGTGGTCAGAAGCAATGCAACCGTGGGCGGCGAAATGGTCAAGGCGTTTGCTTAAGGCGTTTGTGAGGTCGTGGAAGCGATGGATGCTGATACCGCTTGCCGATTCTAAGCGAGTGAGATACGCCGGATAGTCGGGATGCTCCAGTTTGATGGCTTTATCGGGACGGAAGCTGGGACGGATTTTGATGTCAAAGGTTTTATCGGCGGCAATTGCAGCGTGGTGTTCTAGGTTGTCGCAAGGGTCATCGGTTGTGCCGACCATTTTGACGTTCATTTGTTTGAGGATACCGCGGGCGCGAAATTCAGGTTCGGCCAAGCGCGCGTTGGCCTCATTCCAAATGCTTTCCGCACTTTCGCCGTTAACTAATGTTGTGATGCCGAAAGGACGTTTGAGTTCAAGGTGGGTCCAGTGATACAACGGATTGCCAATGAAACGTGGTACGGCTTCAGCATAGGTTTGGAATTTTTCCCGTGGCGTGGCGTCGCCTGTGATGAGGCGTTCGGCGATACCAAGGGTGCGTAGTCCGCGCCATTTGTAGTGATCCCCTTCAAGCCAGATAGCGCTTAAGTCGGCAAATTGTCGGTTAGCGGCGATATCGGCCGGTGGCAGGTGGCAATGATAGTCAAAGATGGGTTGGTTTTTGGCATAGTCGTGATAGAGCGTGCGCGCGCTGTCGCTGTGTAGCAGGAAATCGTCGGTCAGAAAGGTCATGCTTGTGCTCCGTTGATTTGGATGTTTCCGCTGACTATCAGACGTCGATGTTCGTCTGGTGGTAGCGTTAGTTGTAGGTTGTCGAGGTAGGCAGGGTGATAGTCGCCACTGCCGTCAAGGTGCAGGTAGAGGGCGGTTGCCGTACTGCGCATGCGCCAATGCAGTTGCCAATGTATGTCTTGGCTGTTGGTACCGTTATCATCGTAAAGGACACCTTGGCTTTCGCCATTGCCGCGCAAGGGATAGAAGCGCAAAGTGCGTTCCAAGTCTTGTTCCGGACTATCTGCGTGCATCAGGTTACCTTCGGCAAGCAGACTGCCTGCCCGCACAAATAGCGGGAGATGTTCCAGTGGTGCTGGCGTGTTTAACGTTTGTCCGCCGCTGTGATATTGACCCGTGTAGTAGTCGTACCAACCCTCGTGGTTATCTGGGAGGTAGCAGGTGCGGTTACGGCTATTGGCTTCTGTGACGGGGCATACTAAGAGTGTACGCCCAATGAGGTAGTCGTCCGTGTCGGCAAAGGTTTGTTTGTCGTACTCGTGGTCAAGGAAGGTGGCACGAAGATAAGGTTCGTCATCCACGTGAGCTTGCCACAGTAGGGTGTATAGGGTTGGTAAGAGTCGATAACGCAGCGCAATAGCATCACGTACGGCGTGTGTGACAGACGGGTGCATCCACGGTTCGTTGACACTGCCGTCGTCATTCCAAGAGTGGATGGTGAAGCGCGGCAGTAGGAGCGCACTTTGAATCCAACGTAGGAAGAGTTCGGCATCTGGTTTGCCGCCTGCGAATCCGCCAATGTCGTGTCCTAGGTGATACATGCCGGAGAGGCTCATACCAACACCCATCCGAATGTTCCATTTGAGTGTGTGCCATGAGGTGCGGTTATCGCCGCTCCATGTTTGTACGTAACGCTGCATGCCGGGGCAACCGCTACGCGAGATGAGGTATGGCCGTTCGTTGCTGGCTTTGCTTTGTGCCGCATGCGAGTTACGCATCATGAGTAATGGCATGAGGGGACGGATGTAACGAATCGGAATTTCTTGTCCAAATCCATAGCAACGGGCGGCGCCGTCCCAGATTTCATATTCGTTGTTGTCATTCCAGGTTGCGCTGATGCCATTGTCTAATAATTGATGGCGTATGTTTTCCTGCCACCATTCGGCAGTAGCGGGGTTCGTGAAATCTAGATGCGAGCCAGTGTCATCCCAAAACATGGATTGTTCCGGCGCATCGCTTTCGCTGTCCTTAATGAACAAGCCTGCGGTGCTGATTTCTTGGTAACGCGGATGATCATGCAGTAAACAGGGCTTTATGTTAGCCGCAAGACGAATACCCGCATCGCGGAAGGCTGCTGCTAATGCTTGCGGTTCTGGAATTTTGTCGCGGTTCCAGTGGAATACGTAACGTTTGCCGTTAATGCTAGTGTAGCCGGAGGAGAACTGAAAACTGTCGCAAGGAATGCCGTGTTCGTGGCAGAGGCGAATAAAGTTTTGTAGTTGTTCTTGCGCATCGGGGGCATCGGTGTAACTCATGGTTGAACCTGAGTAGCCAAGGCTCCATTTCGGCGGAAAGATGTGTTTTCCTGTCAATGCTACGAAGCGACGGGTGATGTCTAGGATAGATGCGCCGTGGATGAAGTAGTAATCCAAGTCGCCGTCTTCAGCATGATAGCTACGATAACGCGGATGGTAATTATCCAGTTCGTTACCCATGTCAAAGTAACTGGTTGTCAGGTTATCGTAAAACAGGCCATAGTGAGCGCCTGTATGGGTACGTGTTTGGTAGAACGGCCAGTGTTTATAAAGCGGATCGGTGCTTTCCGCGTTATAGCCCATGGCATCCAGACTGCGCATTTCATAACGTTTGCCAAAGCGGTCAACCGTACCGGCTTTTTCGCCCAGCCCAAAGTAATGATCACTGTTATCCAATCGCATGAAGTGGGCAATACCGCTACGAGACTGTCCTAGCTGATAGGCACCTGTGGGACGATCAGCTGCAATCGTATTCCAGTCCGCATCTTGCCGTTCTTGCCACTCCAACCATAAAGGCTGGTTGTGAATGATGAGTCGTAGCGTATTGCCAGTCAACACGAGTGTGTCATTTACTTTTGTGATGATGAGAGGCGGACAGGTAAATCCAGCACGGCTATTACGCGCGCGCCCTTCATTTGGCACAGGAGCTGTTTCCGGTGAAACCAGCCAAGAACGACTCAGTTTGCTCTTGCCATCTTGCAAGCACCAAAACCGCCAAAGATAGTCTTCCAGCGCGATGATGTGCAGCCGATGTTTTTTATCACATAGGAGCGTCACGCCATCAGCATGTTCACTTTCCAAACTCCAGTGCCATAACGTTTTCATCTGCGTTTAGCCTCCGTAGCCCATGAACAATTGTGGCAAAATCAGCGAGATTTGCGGAATAAAGGTAACCAGTAAAAGTGTAATAACCAGCACGATGTACATCGGTAACATATAAGGAATGACCTGTGCCAACCGCACTTTACCAATTGAGCAACCTACAAACAGACAGCTACCAACCGGCGGCGTGATAATGCCCATACATAAGTTAAAGGTCATCATGACGCCAAAGTGGACAGGGTCAACGCCAAAAGATTTGGCAATCGGTAGGAAAATCGGGGTGAAGATGAGAACAGCAGGGGTCATATCCATGAACAGCCCAACAATCAACAGAATGAAATTTATCATGAGCAGGATAATAATTTTATTCTGTGAAACAGCTAGAAGGGCTTTTTCAATCACCGCTGGAATATCGGCATTTGCCATCGCCCAACTCATGCCAGAAGAACAGCCGATTAGCAGTAAAACGATAGCGGTGGTAATCATCGAATCTAGGAACAGCTTTGGCAAATCCTTAATCTTGATTTCACGATAGACGACAACCGCCAATAAGAGCGAATAAACGACAGCGATAGCAGAACCTTCGGTTGCGGTGAATTTACCTCTAACAATACCGCCAATTACAATCACAATCAGTGACAACGGCAGAATAGCTTGTAAGAATGCGCCTATGGCTGCATTGAGGGGAACCCGCGCATTGACAGGATAACGACGTCGATAAGCGATGATGCCAGCAACAATCATGATGCCTAAACCCATCAGAATACCCGGGAGATAACCCGCGAGGAACAAGGCTGCAACTGAAGTTCCGCCGGAAATCGTCGAATAAACGATAAAGGTGTTACTGGGCGGAATCAGCAAGCCAGTCGGGCAGGATGCGATATTAACAGCGGCGGAATAAGAAGGATCATAACCCGCTTTGCGTTGCATATCCGACATGGTACCGCCCACCGCAGCCGCAGCTGCAACTGCAGAACCGGAAATAGAACCAAAGAGCATATTGGCAATAACGTTGCAGTGCGCTAAGGCGCCAGGCATACGCCCTGCCAGCACCATCGCCAGATTGATGAGCCGCATCGCAATGCCGCCTCGGTTCATGATGTTACCCGCGAGAATAAAGAAAGGCAGGGCAAGCAACGCAAAACTATCAAGAGAAGTAATCATCTTTTGCGCAGTTACATACAATGTGCCATCGAATGATGCTGATAATGCAATCGTTGAAATGGTTGCAATCCCAATAGAAAAAGATACGGGAACGCTCAAAAACATTAATAAGAAAAATACGCCAAACAGCACCAATATACTGAGTAATTCAATTTCCATGGCTTATTCCTCCGGATATGATGGTGTGAAAATAGCGTCGAGCGCGAAAAAAATTATCATCACGCCCGCTATAGGCACAACCATATAAATATAGCCCATCGGCCATTGTAGGGCAGGCGTAATCTGATGGTGGGCAAAAGTATTCATGGTGAGTAACATGCCTCCCCAGACCATAGCCAGTGCGGCAAAGGCAATAATGATGCACTCAATCAAGATATTAAGTCCACGCTTGGCTTGACCTTTTAGCTTCATCTGCAACAAGTCAATGGCCAGATGCTGCTTATAAGCGGTCGCTTGTGCGGCACCTAGCAAACCAATCCACATAAAGGCGAAACGCGCCAGTTCGTCTGTTACGGTACTGGGTTTTGGGCTTATATAGCGCGAAAGTACTTGCCAAACGACAAACAGAACAAGCAGAAAGGCCAAAATGGTAAGTAGCAAGCCATTGACATAACGTACAACAGCTGCACATTTTGCGAGAGGAGAAAGTGCCGTTGTGGGCGGCGGAGAAGAAGTTTGTTCAGACAGGTTCATAAGTTGGTTTACCTCTTATTGCTGAAACGGAAAGACAATCGGAATAACCGCTTTATCTAATAATAGCCTATCTGTTTTTACGCAACAGGTCAACCAATTGTTGACATTGGTAGTATAAGTTGGCAATATGTAGCCAAAGCCTTATCTTTGTCTTTCCATTCAGGAGCCAAGCATGATGAATATCGTTAAAAAGCTGTTTGCCGGTGCGCTAATTGCCGGATTAGCACTCAGTAGCCATGCGACCATTACGCTCAAACTTAGTCATAATCAAAACAAAACGTTGCCCGTACACAAAGCCATGCAATATTTTGCCGATAAGGTTGAGGAATATACGCATGGAGATGTGAAAGTCCGTATTTATCCGAATGCTCAGTTAGGTAGCCAACGCGAATCGCTCGAATTGGTGCAGTTTGGTGCCATCTCTATGGCGAAAAGTAATGCGGCTGAGCTTGAAGCCTTTGAGCCGCTTTATGGAGTGTTAAATCTGCCTTATTTGTTTAAAGATGAAAAACACTACTATGATGTATTAACAGGACCTATTGGTGAAGAAATCTTGAATGCGTCTAAAGATAAAGGATTTATCGGTATCACCTTCTATGATGCTGGTAGTCGTTCTTTTTACGCCGGTAAACCAATTCGTTCTCCTGATGATTTAAAAGGTATGAAAATTCGCGTTCAACCCAGTCCAACGGCTGTAAAAATGGTTGAACTGCTTGGCGCGAGTCCAACACCGATTGCGTTTGGTGAACTCTATACCGCTTTACAACAAGGCGTTGTAGATGGTGCAGAAAATAATGAATCTGCGCTCGTAGATAACCTGCACGGTGAAGTAGCAAAATATTACAGTTATGACCGGCATACCATGATTCCGGATGTCATGGTGATGAGTGTGCATGACTGGGAAAAATTAACGCCAGAACAACAAGGCATCATCAAAAAAGCAGCGCGCGAATCTATGATGGTGCAAAAACAATTGTGGGCAGAAAATACCGCGAAGGTTATTCAAGAATCTAAAGAGAAGCTGGGCGTGACTTTTATTAATGATGTTGATACGGCCGCGTTTGCTGAGAAAGTTGCGCCGATGTATGAGCAGGCAAAAAAAGCTTCGCCACAGGCGGCTGATCTGATTCAGCGTATCTTAGATTTGAAAAATAAGCCTACGCAGGAATAATTGAAAAGGATAGTGTTAAGGAAGCACCACCTCATTTGTATGGTTTTTATTATCATAACTAACATGATTAAGGATACACGTAACGGCATGTATAGTCTGCCGTTACGTGCATCGGAGTAATTAGGTGATAACAGCCTCATGTTTGTTTGGAGACAACATCAGGCAAGGTAATCTTCTCGCTACTTATCTGAATTTATTCTTGCAAAGTAGAATTTTTAAAAATATTTATCGATTCAGAAGAATATCTTGAAAATAACATGAACAATATTACAACCTCCCGTCGATACCCCGAAGTCGCTGCTGAATTGCGGCAGATGATGAAAAATGGTCAATTTACTGTGGGCGAGAAAATGCCTGCAGAGCGTCAATTGGCAGAACAATTGGATGTGAGCCGCGCCTTGTTGCGTGAGGCTTTAATCATGCTGGAAATACAAGGACTGGTAGAAGTCAGGCAAGGTTCTGGCGTCTATGTGCTGCGGTTACCTGATGATAGTGTGCCGAAAACGGATGAGAGTGACATCGGTCCGTTTGAATTAATGCAGGCGCGGCAAATACTGGAAAGCAGTATTGCTGAGGTCG
The DNA here is from genome assembly GCA_030527905.1 of Cardiobacteriaceae bacterium. Taxonomy (GTDB): domain Bacteria; phylum Pseudomonadota; class Gammaproteobacteria; order Cardiobacteriales; family Cardiobacteriaceae; genus Cardiobacterium. The sequence goes on along the minus strand of JAUMZX010000043.1, from coordinate 4,637 downwards.
CTGCCTTGACGGTGACGAAAGCTGATATTGAAGACTTACAACGTATCCTGCAAATTCAGGAGCAGGAAGTGCTGAACGGTAATACCGATTACAGCAGCGATGAGCAATTCCACCTGCGGGTTGCGCAAGCAACGCAGAATAGTGTTCTCGCGAAAAGCGTGCATCAACTTTGGTTGTATCGGAAGCGTAGTTCCATGTGGGAACAGTTACATCGTCATATTACTCATACAGATTATTGGAAAGGTTGGTTGGAAGACCACCGTAAGATTCTGAATGCCTTAAAACGCAGAGACCCAGCGGCTGCCCGCCAGAGTATGTGGCAGCATCTAGAAAAAGTGCGTGAGACTTTACTGAAATTGTCCGACGTTGATGCACCAGAGTTTGATGGCTATCTGTTCCGCAGCTTGCCTTTGGGATTAGTTGATGCGCGGCATCGTACGGACGAGAATACAAAAGAAGGGAGCCGCTCAATGTAAGAAGTACGATAACTATTATGGTGAATGTGTGGTTTCTGTCTATTGGGGAGGCCGGCGCGAACAGAAAAGTAGGTAAGAAACGCGAAAATCCGCTTCGATTAAGAGTCGAGGCGAGCTGTCGTCAGTACGGGCTAGCATCAGCAATCACGTGCATCTAAAGCGTCATACCTTTATCCTATACGTCTGACCTATTGACGCGTTTTGATGTGCATTGCCTAAAGTGGCACGAAAGGATGTTAGCAATATTCATCACAAAAATTATGCGCAACCGCGCCAATATTTTGGCAACTACGTCTCGAATGATGAATCTGCCCCCATATCGTTATATGGGCGCGATCATTGCGCATAGCGAAAAACTAGCAATCAGCATAATAAATGATGACGTCGTAGGGATATCTTGCGGCGCTATTATGCTGTATGGCATAAAAATTGGGCGAGTAGTTGTATGACGTTGAAATGTTGGATAGTGAACACAATTCATGGATACGCATATTTTCGTCAATAATTTCTTCTAAGCGTAACTAATAGCCGGAAATTTGCCATAGTTGCGCATGATGAAAAGCAAAAACTTAAATTTATTATTTACCTTACCCCCATCTCTCATGATGTATTTACAACGTATTAATCCGCAAAACTTAAAAAATAATCGTGAACCTAAACAACAGGTTCTGATCTATCGTGGCAACCAGTCGCATTCTACTTTATGTCGGCGTTATGTGCAGACGCAGCATCCTTATCTGGTGTTACATATCGAGCACTAGCTGTCGGCATCATCTGCGATAATGCGTGGAAAATGCTAGAATTAGCTATCACAAACGCAGGAAAGCCCATATGAATTGGATACAACTCCTCTCTACTTATCGTATTGGACAGGCTGCATGTCCCGAACCTTCGGTACGTTCAGACTTTCAACGCGATGGTGATCGACTGATTTTTTCTGCCGCGTTCCGCCGGATGAAAGATAAAACACAAGTCTTTCCGTTAGAGAAAAATGACTATGTACGCACCCGCCTTACTCATTCGCTCGAAGTTTCCTGTGTGGGACGCAGTATGGGGAGTAGTGTCGGTACATGGTTGGTGGAAAAATATCCTGATTTAGCGCAGCATGGGATTCACGCAGCCGATATTGGCGATATCGTTGCTGCCGCTTGTTTGGCGCATGATATTGGCAACCCGCCGTTTGGTCATTTTGGTGAACAGGCCATGCGGGATTACTTTGCCAGTGCAGAGGCGAGTAATATTCTGGAACGACTGGATAACGACGCACAACGCGCTGATCTCCTCAACATAGAAGGCAACGCACATGCTTTTCGCATCATGAACCGGTTGGAAAGTCCGGATAACCACGGCGGCTTACGTTTAACCGCCGCGACATTGGCGGCAGCCAGCAAATATCCATCAACTGCTTATCATAATCCGTATAAAAAAAATGGTGTGTATCAAGACGATTTGGCTGATTTCGCCTCTATCTTCAATACGCTCGGCATACCGGCGCGCGGCACCAGCGGGCAAGCGTGGCACCGCCATCCGCTATCTTTTCTGATGGAAGCCGCCGATGACATCTGTTACCTCATTGTGGATATTGAAGACGCCTACCAAGTGCGGCAAGTTGAGCACGATATTGCCCTAGAACTCTTACGTGATTTGGCGGGAGATATGCTAGAGGCGGAACGATTAAAAGCCATGCATAGCAAAAGCGATCAACTAGCCTACCTACGGGCGAAAGCCATCGGTAGACTGGTGCATGAAACTGTTGCAGTCTTTCATGCCCATGAAGAAGGGTTACTTGCGGGACAGCGTGACAAGCCTTTATTGCAGGACATTCCTTCAATACAGAAATTACAGGCCTTGCGGCAATATGCGGAAAAATACATTTATATCAGCCGGCCTGTCGTTGAAGTACAAATTGCAGGACATCGCGTTTTAACTGGGTTGATGGCAATTTACTGTCAGGCCATTGCCAATACCCATGGCCGGGACCGCGTGAGCCGCGCAGATCAAATGCTTCTAGCCTTACTTCCTGAACGTTATCAGAAAGGACGCGAAACGCTTTATTGCAAACTGCTTGGCGTTTGTGACTATATTGCTGGCATGACGGATAGCTACGCTGTTTCACTCTATAAAAAACTGACGGGTATCAGTTTGCCGGTCAACTAGGAAAAAACATGACACAAGCGATAACCGGCTGGATGATCGGCCACTTCGAGCCGCTACATCAGGGGCATATCCGCCTCATTCAACATGCTGTTGGCATTGTCGAACAGCTACACATCGTGATTCTCAAACACCCCGCGCCAAATCCGCATTTTCCCGTTACCCTAGCAGATAAAGCCCGCTGGCTACAAACAGTTTTCGGGCCTTTGCCTTTTATTCATATTCACACGCAAGACATTGCCAATCCTGATGCCAGCCAGCCAGATGCCGCGACTGTACTGCAAAATATTCGTCTTGCCTGTGCAATTGATGAAAGCGCAAAATTTATCAGCGATGAAAGCCAGGCATGGCGTAGCCACCTCAATCCAGAGCACTATATCGCCCTCACTTACCATCAAGAGTACGACAGTGAGCATATCCACAGTAACCCGATTCGCTACTGGCCAGATATTCACCGCGTAGCGCGCCGTGATTACACGCGTAGTGTTGTGATTGCCGGTGGCGAAAGTAGTGGTAAAACGACGCTTATTTATAAGTTAGCCAATCATTTTATGGCGGATTACTGTCTTGAACAGGGACGTTTGTATGTGGACTATGCCCTTGGCGGTAGTGAGCTTGCTTTGCAATACAGCGATTATGCCCGTATTGGCATCGACCATGCGCAAGCTGCAGATGCGGCGACGGAGCGTGGTAGCGCGCCGGTCACACTGATTGACACCGATTTTGTGACCACTCAAGCTTTTTGCGAAACGTACGAAGGGCGTCGTGACCCTATTATTGCCACTTTGGCGCGAGAAAAGCGCTTTCACCACACGCTACTCCTAGCGAATAATACCCTTTGGGTGGACGATGGCATGCGCAGTCTAGGTAGTGAAGAAAAGCGCACCGCCTTTCAGAAATGCTTGAAAGGCCTCTATCATGAATACGCCATTCCGTATCATGAAATCACGCACCGAACCTATCAGGAGCGTTATCGTGCGGCTGTTACCTACATTCAGCAACATATCTATGGAGAGTCAGGATGAAAGCACTTCTGCTTATCGACATACAAAATGATTTCATGCCGGGCGGGGCATTGCCTGTTAATGAAGGCGATCAGATCGTGGCGCCGGTTAATGCTTGCATGCACGATTATCCTCTGATTGTTGCCACGCAAGATTGGCATCCTGTCGGGCACGAAAGCTTTGCCAGTGCACATGCAGGGGCGCAACCTTTTTCGCTCATCAACTTGCACGGCCTAGAGCAAACCTTTTGGCCGGATCATTGCATTGCTGGTAGTCAGGGGGCAGCGTTGCATGCGGCGCTTGATACCAGTCGTATTGTGGCTATCTTCCGTAAGGGGATGGATAAGCAGATTGACAGTTACAGTGCTTTCTATGACAACGGCCACCGCCACAACACGCAGCTGGCGGCCTACTTGCAAGCATACGGCGTGACGGAAATAGATGTGGCGGGACTTGCCGCAGATTACTGTGTGTATTACAGCATTCAGGATGCCTTGGCGGCCGGATTCCGCGTTACTTTGCTCGAAAAAGCCACGCGTGCGATTGATGCGGCTGATTATGCAGAGAAAAAGGCAAAGCTTCTCAAACATCCAGCATTTACGCTACGCTGAAAAAGAGATGAGTACCTTGCTTGTGCATGAGGCAAATATTGAAATTGTTCACACAGGACGTATACCAGCTAAATCGTTAAGGTGTGTGTATCAAAGTACAGCAAGTACAGCTGTTGCGGATTTCTCATTATGATTTTCTATCGTAAGGGATGCGGATTCGCGGCACTTGAACCTTTGTCGCTCATTACGATGTCCTAGCCCTCAACCGTAGCGATGATGAGTACAAGGGCGCGGCAGAATCACACGACTAAGCTGAGCGATAACGACGCTATCGACAGAGGATTGTGAACAGTCACGTGGAGCTATCACTTGACTGGCCGCATGGACGACGGAGGCATTCATTCGCTGCTTGGCGTAAAATCGCGGATAGCCGCGCGCCATACAATCAGCAA